>DASVNS010000179.1:0-21814 GCA_036383735.1 Phenylobacterium sp.
AGGCGGCCAAGGTCGCCCGCCGCAAGCGCACGGCCGCCGTCGCTCCGGACGCGACGCTGGAGGGCGCCGAGCCCGCGCCGCTCCCGCTTGCCGTCGCGGACGGACCCACCCTGCAGGTCAAGGCGCCCAAGGCGGCGCCCAAGGAGAGCGCGCGCGAGCAGAAGGAGGCGCAGTCGACCTTCGCCTTCGCCCAGGACGGCGGCTTTCAGTTGCCGGAACTGGGGATGCTGACCAAGGCCCCCCAGCGCGCCTCGCAGTACGACGAGGGCGCCCTGCGCCAGAACGCCCAGCTGCTGGAGAGCGTGCTGGCCGAGTTCGGCGTGCGCGGCCAGGTGGACCAGATCCGCCCCGGGCCGGTGGTCACCCTGTACGAACTGGTCCCCGCCGCCGGCGTGAAATCGGCCCGGGTCGTGGCGCTGGCCGACGACATCGCCCGCTCGATGAGCGTCGCCTCCGCCCGCGTCTCGGTGGTGCCGGGCCGCAACGCCATCGGCATCGAGCTGCCCAACCAGCGGCGCGAGACCGTCTATCTGCGCGACCTGCTCGCCGCCGCCGAGTACGAGCGGGGCGGCCAGGTTGTCCCAGTTGCGCTGGGCGAGACGATCGGCGGCGAGCCCTACATCGCCGACCTGGCCAAGATGCCCCACCTGCTGATCGCCGGCACCACCGGCTCGGGCAAGTCGGTGGGGGTCAACGCCATGATCCTGTCGATCCTCTACCGCCTGCCGCCCGAGCAGTGCCGGATGATCATGATCGACCCCAAGATGCTGGAGCTCAGCGTCTACGACGGCATCCCGCACCTGCTGGCGCCGGTGGTCACCGATCCCAAGAAGGCCATCATCGCGCTCAAGTGGACCGTGCGCGAGATGGAGGACCGCTATCGCCGGATGTCCAAGATCGGCGTGCGCAACGTGGCCTCCTATAACGAGCGCGCCCGCGAGGCCTTGGCCAAGGGCGAGCATTTCGAGCGGACCGTGCAGACCGGGTTCGACGAGGCCGGCCGCGCCACCTACGAGAGCGAGAAGATCCGCCCCGAGCCGATGCCCTACCTGGTGGTGATCATCGACGAGGTGGCCGACCTGATGATGGTGGCCGGCAAGGATATCGAGGGCGCCGTCCAGCGGCTGGCCCAGATGGCGCGGGCCGCCGGCATCCACCTGATCATGGCCACCCAGCGGCCGTCGGTGGACGTCATCACCGGCACCATCAAGGCCAACTTCCCCACCCGGATCAGCTTCCAGGTCACGTCGAAGATCGACAGCCGCACCATCCTGGGCGAGCAGGGCGCCGAGCAGCTGCTGGGCCAGGGCGACATGCTCTATATGGCCGGCGGCGGGCGCATCACCCGCCTGCACGGCCCGTTCGTGTCCGACGGCGAGGTCGAGGCGGTGGCCAAGTTCCTGCGTGACCAGGGTACGCCGAGCTACCTCGAGGAAGTCACCGCCGGCGGCGACGAGGACGCGGAAGAAGGCGACCTGGGCTTCGGCGGCGAGGGCGAAAGCAACGACCTCTACGATCGCGCGGTCGCCGTGGTCACCCGCGACGGCAAGGCCTCCACCAGCTACATCCAGCGCCGCCTGCAGATCGGCTACAACCGCGCCGCCTCGCTGATCGAGCGCATGGAGCAGGAAGGCGTCGTCGGCCCCGCCAACCACGCCGGCAAGCGCGAGATCCTGGTCAGCGCCGCGCCGTAGTCCCGCACGCGTCATCCCGTGTAAGGGGGTGTCATCCATAACGGGATGGCATCGGAAGGGTTGGCGGAGCTTCGCATGAAGCTTCGGCGTTGCCCTTCGCCCGGCGCGCGCCCTAATGCCGCCAAGCCGCTGTGCGCCCTTGCAGCCATGGAGCGACCCGTGACCCTCACCCGCCGCAGCGCCGTCCTGACCCTGGCCGCCGCACCTCTGGCCGGCCCTGCGCTGGCGCAGGCCACGCTGTCGTCAGCCGACCAGGCCCTAGTGGACCGGGCCGTCGCCTATCTGGAAGGCCTCGACGAGGCCAAGGCCCGGTTCGTCCAGACCGACGCCCGCGGGCGGGCGACCACCGGCCGGCTGTTCATGAAGCGACCCGGCAAGGCGCGCTTCGCCTACGATCCTCCGTCCGGGCTGCTGGTGGTGTCCGACGGGGGGGTGGTGTCGGTGCAGGACACGCGCCTCAAGACCTTCGACCAGTATCCCCTGGCCGCGACGCCGCTGTCGCTGTTCCTGGCGCGCACGATCCGCCTGGACCGCGGCGTCAGGATCACCCGCGTGGCGCGCATGGCGGACGGTTTCTCGATCACCGCCCGGGACGGCAAGAAGCAGACCGCGGGCGAAATCACCCTGACCTTCGCCAATGCGCCCCTGGCCCTGGTGGGCTGGACGGTGACCGACGTCCAGCAGCGTCCGACGCGGGTCCAGCTCCTGGACCTGCAGCGAACCACCGGCCTGGACCGCTCGCTGTTCGTTCTGAAGGACCCGCGTCCCAAGAACCCGGGCAGAGGAAAAGTTTAAGTTGTGAAAACCGTGCTTTAAGGGCAACACGCAAGCTTAACGATGAAAGTGTTTTGACTTTCTTCATCCCTGTGGCTATATTGCCACTACGTCGTCAGCGCGCCGGTCGCCCTGACGAAGTCCGTGCCGGAACCTATCCCCTCCCGGCGGCGGCATGAGAGACAACTATACGGCCCGGGCGCGCGCCAAGCGCCCGGGCCTTTTTTCGTCTACAGGTTGCTCATGCGACTGCGAATCTGCACCTGGAACGTGAACTCGGTACGACTACGCGCGGAGCACGCCGCACGGTTCGTGGCCGAGCAGGCCCCCGACATCCTGTGCCTGCAGGAGATCAAGTGCCGCGAGGGCGAGTTCCCGGTGAACGCCTTCCAGGACATGGGCCTGCCGTATCTCAAGATCGCGGGCCAGAAGGGCTGGCACGGCGTCGCCATCGCCTCGCGCCTGCCGATCGACGAGGCGCCGCCGCTGGACGTCTGCCGCGAGGGCCACGCCCGCTGCGTGGGCGGGACCATCGCAGGCGTCGAGGTGCACAACTTCTACATCCCGGCCGGCGGCGACACGCCTGACCGGATCGAGAACCCCAAGTTCGACCACAAACTCGACTTCTACGAAAAGCTCACCGCCGAGCTGGCCAAGCGCGATCCCAAGGCGCCGCTCGCCATCGTCGGCGACCTGAACGTGGCGCCCGGCGAGTTCGACGTCTGGAACCACAAGTACATGTCGAAGATCGTCAGCCATACGCCGGCCGAGATCGAGGCGTTCCGCGCGCTGCAAGCCTCGCTGGGCTTCATCGACCTGATGCGCGAGACCGCCCCGGAGCCGGCGAAGCTGGCGTCATGGTGGAGCTACCGGGCGGCCGACTTCCGCCAGTCCAACCGCGGCCTGCGCCTGGACCACATCCTGGTGACCCCCGGGCTGCGCGACGCCGCGTGGCGGCTGGGCGCGCCGGCCAGCCGCGTCCACGACAACGTCCGCGCCTGGGAACGCCCCTCAGACCACGCGCCGGTGAGCGCGGACCTGGTGCTCTAAGTTCCTCCCCTTTCGGGGGAGGTGGCGCGAAGCGCCGGAGGGGGCTTCCACTCAGAACTCGCCGCCGCGGCCAGAACAACCTTTTGAGCGGAAGCTCCCTCAGTCGGCTTCGCCGACAGCTCCCCCAAAGGGGAGCAACGGGCCTACGGCGCCAGCTTGTAGCCGCCGGCTTCGGTCAGCAGGAGCCGCGCGTTGGCCGGGTCGGGTTCGATCTTCTGGCGCAGGCGGTAGACGTGGGTCTCCAGCGTGTGGGTGGTGACGCCGGCGTTGTAGCCCCACACCTCCGCCAACAGTTCCTCGCGCGACACCGGCTTCTCGCCGGCGCGGTAGAGGTACTTCAGGATGTTGGTCTCTTTCTCGGTGAGCCGGATCTTCTTGCCGCGCTCATCCACCAGCACCTTGGCGGCCGGGCGGAACTCGTAGGCCCCCAGCCGGAACACCGCGCCCTCGGAATGCTCATAGTCGCGCAGCTGGGCGCGGATGCGGGCCAGCAGTACGGCGAACTTGTACGGCTTGGTGACGTAGTCGTTGGCGCCCGAGTCCAGGCCCCGGACCGCATCGTCGTCGGTGTCGGCGGCGGTCAACATGATCACCGGCGTGGTGACCCCGTCCTCACGCATGCGTCGGCAGGCCTCGCGGCCATCCATGTCGGGGAGGTCGACATCCAGCAGGATCAGGTCGGGCTTGGCGTCGCGCGCCTGGCGCACCCCTTCGCCCGCGGTCGTCGCCTCGACGGTGTCGAAGGCCTCGGCCTGAAGCTGTTCGGCTATCGCCCCGCGAAGGTCCTGGTCGTCGTCGACGATGAGGAGGGTCTTGCGTTGAGCCATGACTGGCAACAAACACCATGTGTCGGGTTCGCCGCAAAGGGTTTCGAGGTTCCGGTGATCTTCGTAGCGACCTCAGGCGGCTGGCTCGACATCGATGGGCGTCGGGTGCGTTGCGCCCTGGGCCCGGCGGGCGTGGTCCCGGCCGCCGCCAAGCGTGAGGGAGACGGGGCCTCGCCCGCGGGCGTCTGGCCGATCCGCGAGGTGATCTATCGCCCGGACCGCGGCCCGCCGCCGGCCTGCGAGTTGCGGGTGAGGACCATGGCCGAGGACGACGGCTGGTGCGACGATCCGGCCGACCCGGCGTACAACCGCCCCGTCAAGCTGCCCTATCCCGCCAGCGCCGAGCGGCTTTGGCGCGAGGACGGGGTCTACGACATCGTCGTGGTCCTGGGGCACAACGACGATCCGCCGGTCCCTGGGCGCGGTTCGGCGATCTTCCTGCACATCTGCCGACCCGGCTATCCGCCCACCGAAGGCTGCGTCGCCGTGATGCGCGAAGACTTGGAAGAGCTGCTTTCGGTCGCGCGGCGGGGCGACGCCGTGGAGATAAGGCGTTAGCTGCGGGCGCCGAATACCGCCGAGCCCACCCGCACGCTGGTCGCCCCGAATCGGATTGCGGTCTCGAAGTCGCCGCTCATCCCCATCGAGAGCCTGGACAGGCCGTTGCGCTCGGCGATCTTCTTCAACAGGGCGAAATGCGGGCCGGCCGTTTCGTCGGCCGGCGGAATGCACATCAGGCCGTCCAGCGTCAGCCCATAGGCGGCGCGGCAGGCGGCGATGAAGGCGTCGGCCTCGCCGGGCGCGATGCCGGCCTTCTGCGGCTCCTCGCCGGTGTTGACCTGGACATAGAGCCGGGGCGCGCGACCAAGCTTCTGGATCTCGTCGGCCAGGACGCGGGCCAGCTTCTCGCGGTCCAGGGTCTCGATGACGTCGAAGAACGCCACCGCCTCCTTGGTCTTGTTGGTCTGCAGGGGGCCGATCAGGTGCAGGGTCAGGCCCTCGACCTTGCCGGCCCAGCGCGCTTCGGCCTCCTGCACCCGGTTTTCGCCGAACACCCGTTGCCCCGCCGCCAGGACCGGCGCGATGGCCTCCCAGGGCTGCATCTTCGACACCGCCACCAGGGTCACGTCCCTGGGATCTCGCCCCACGGCTTGCGCGGCGCGGGCGATCCGGGCCACCACATCGTCGTAGCCTTCGGCGTTGGGAGCGGCGCTCATTTCGGACTTCTGGACCCTTCAGCGGACGGCCCGGCTTCTACCGGCGCGTCGCGCCCTGCGGAAGAGCCTGCCGCCGGTGCTGTTCTTCACCGACCCGGGCCGGACCCCGGATCCTGAGGGGGTGGCCGTGGCGCTGCCGCCCGGCAGCGGCATCGTCTACCGCCATTTCGGCGCGCTCGACGCTGAGGCTGGCGCACGGCGGCTCAAGGCCATCGCGCGCGCGCGGGGGCTAAAGCTGCTCATCGGCCAGGACCTGGCGCTGGCGGCCCGGGTCGGCGCGGACGGGGTCCACCTGCCCCAGCGGCTGGCTCACCGTGCGCCGGCCGTCAAACGCGCCCGTCCGGGCTGGATCGTCACCTCGGCGGCGCACGGCCTCGGGGCCGCGCGGGCCAGTCATGCCGACGCCGTCGTGATCTCGGTGGCCTTCCCCTCAAGGAGCGGATCGGCGACCACGGCGCTGGGACCGATCCGCCTGGCGACGCTCGTGCGTGCTGCGGCGCGGCCGGCCTATGCCCTTGGCGGCGTGAACGACAAAACGGCCCGCCGTCTGCTCGACGTGGGCCTGATCGGTCTGGCGGCCGTGGACGGCCTTAGAATTTGAAGGTGGATTCCAGCCGCAGCTTCGGCTGGTCGGCCGGGCGCGCCTGGTTGCGGCGCGGGGTCAGGTCCTGCTCGCCCAGACTGACCGAACCGCCGACCCGCACCGATGGCGTGATCCGGAAGTAGGCGCCGGCCGAGACGTCGTTCGGGGTCGCCGGGCGGCCATCGGGCTGCTGAATGTCGAGCACCAGGCCGAAGCGGCCCTTGGAGGCGTCGAATTTCGTGTTGCGGCCGGGGTTGGGCGCGGCCGTGGTCGGCTCGGACTTGACGGTGAAGTCCATCGGCTTGGACACCTTGTCCGCAGCATACGCGCCGCCGCTCGTCGCACTGATCAGCGCGGACGCGGCAAGAACGACGCTGATACGGAACCCGGACATCTGACGCTTTATATCCCCACCAATCACTCTTCGCGACCCGTCAGCCAGACTACGGCTTCGCGATTGCCACCGAATTAAGAGCGGCGGCGCTTCCGGGTCAACGGGACTCGCCCCTCAGGGGTTCGCTTCGCAGCCGGATGCAGAGCCTGTGTGGCGCCAGAGGCACGCGATTCCTGTTTGGCGCCTTCCAAGGCGTTGTTATAGAGGCACCCGGCGCGGGGCGGCGCCGTGGCGCTCGCGCCGCGGAAATCTATGGAGACGGATACATATGCCGTTTGTGCGCGGTACCAGGATGCGTGGCTTGATGATCGCGGCTGCGGCGCTGAGCGTCGTGGCGGTGGGGGCCTGCGGGAGCATCCCCAACCCGCTGGGCGGCGGCAAATCCGCCAAGGTCCGCTCGGGCGAGAGCGCCGCGGCGATCGGCGTCAACGGCTATCTGTGGCGCGCCACGCTGGACACCCTGTCCTTCATGCCGCTGGCCTCGGCCGACCCCTACGGCGGTGTGATCGTCACCGACTGGTACACGAACCCCGAAAAGCCGGACGAGCGCTTCAAGTGCACCGTCTACATCCTGGACTCGCGCCTGCGCGCCGACGGCCTGAACGTCGCCGTCTTCAAGCAGCAGCGCGACGCCAGCGGCTCGTGGATCGACCAGCCCACCGCCGGCCAGACCGAGACGGACATCGAGAACTCGATCCTGACCCGGGCGCGCCAGCTTCGACTTTCGAACATCAAGGGCTGACACGCCCATTGCTCCCCCGCTGGGGGAGTTCCGGCGCAGCCGGGTAGGGGGCTTCCGCCGCGGCCTGGCCGCCGTGGATGAAACCCTCTCCGGCTCGTGGCTTCGCCCCGATCCACTTCCCCCGCATCGCGCGCCGGCGGCGCGCCGGGGGAGGAATGGTTGACCGGACGTCCAACTCCAGTCCAAAGGCCGCGTCATGGCGCGCTACAATCCCAAGGAAACCGAGCCGAAGTGGCGTCAGGCGTGGACCGACGCCGACAGCTTCCGCGCGGTCGCCGACCCCGCCCGGCCCAAGTACTACGTGCTGGAGATGTTCCCGTACCCGTCGGGGCGGCTGCACATGGGCCACGTCCGCAACTATGCGATGGGCGACGTCATCGCCCGCTTCAAGCGCGCTCGCGGGTTCTCGGTGCTGCATCCGATGGGCTGGGACGCTTTCGGCCTGCCCGCCGAGAACGCCGCCATGGAGCGCGGCGTCGACCCCAAGGGTTGGACCTACGACAACATCGCCCGGATGCGGGCCGAACTGAAGGAGCTGGGCCTGTCCATCGACTGGTCCCGCGAGTTCGCCACCTGTGACGTCGAATACTACGGCAAGCAGCAATCCTGGTTCCTGGACCTGCTCGCCCGTGGCCTGGTCTATCGCAAGGAGAGCCTGGTCAACTGGGACCCTGTCGACCAGACCGTGCTGGCCAACGAGCAGGTGGTCGACGGCCGCGGCTGGCGATCCGGCGCGGTGGTGGAGAAGCGCAAGCTGAACCAGTGGTCCATGCGGATCACCGACTACGCCGACCAGCTGACCGACGACCTGGCGACCCTGGATCGCTGGCCCGAGAAGGTCCGGGTGATGCAGGAGAACTGGATCGGTCGCTCCAAGGGGCTGAAGCTCAAGTTCCACTTCGCCGACGACCGCCCCGAAGGCCTGGAGGTCTACACCACTCGCCCGGACACCCTGTACGGCGCCAGCTTCGTCGGCATCGCCGCCGACCATCCGCTGGCCGTGGAAGTGGCCGCTCGCGATCCCAAGGCCGCCGCCTACGTCGCCGAATGCCGCAAGGGCGCGGCCACCGAGGCCGAGATCGAGACGGCCGAGAAGACCGGCTACGACACCGGCCTGACGGTGAAGCATCCGTTCGACTCGACATGGGATCTGCCGGTCTGGATCGCCAACTTCGTGCTGATGGACTACGGCACGGGCGCGATCTTCGCCTGCCCCGCCCACGACCAGCGCGACCTGGATTTCTGTCGCAAGTACGGCCTGCCGGTGAAGCCGGTGGTGCTGCCGCCCGGCAAGGAGCCCGGCACGTTCGAGATCACGGACGAGGCCTATACCGGCCCCGGGACCGTCTACAATTCCAACGGCCTGGACGGGCTGAGCATCGAGGCCGCCAAGGCGCAGGCGATCCAGTGGATCGAGGCCCAGGGCGACGGCGAGGGCGCCACCGTCTTCCGCCTCCGCGACTGGGGTGTCTCGCGCCAGCGCGCCTGGGGCTGCCCGATCCCGGTGGTCCACTGCGAGACGGACGGCGTGGTCCCGGTCCCGAAGGACCAGCTGCCCGTCGCCCACCCCGCCGACATCGAGTTCGGCAAGTCGGGCAATGCGCTGGAGCGGCACCCGACCTGGAAGCACACGACCTGTCCCAAGTGCGGCGGGCCGGCCACGCGCGAGACCGACACGCTGGACACCTTCGTGGACAGTTCCTGGTACTTCGCCCGCTTCGCCAACCCGGATGCCGCCGAGCCGATCAGCAAGGCCGACGCCGACTACTGGCTGCCGGTCGACCAGTACATCGGCGGCATCGAGCATGCGGTGCTGCACCTGCTCTACGCCCGCTTCGTCACCAAGGCCCTGGCCGACGAGGGCCAGCTGTCGGTGCGCGAACCGTTCGCCGGACTGTTCACCCAGGGCATGGTCACCCATGAGACCTACCGCCGCCAGAACGGCGACTGGGTCGAGCCGGGCGCCGTCGAAGTCGTGGCGGAAGGCGCCGCACGCAGCGCCCGCCTGATCGACGGCGGCGAACCCGTCACCATCGGCGACATCGAGAAGATGTCGAAGTCCAAGAAGAACACCGTGGCGCCGGAGGAGATCTTCGACGTCTACGGGGTCGACGCCGCGCGCCTGTTCGTGCTGTCGGACAGCCCGGCCGAGCGCGACGTGCAGTGGACCAGCGGCGGCGTCCAGGGGTCCTGGCGGTTCGTGAACCGCGTGTGGGACGAATTCGACAGCCAGCCGGAGGCGACCTCCGCCGCCGAGCCGGATCCGGACCTGCGCCGCGCCACCCACAAGCTGGTGAAGCAGGTCACCGAGGCCATCGACACCTTCCGCTTCAACTCGGGCATCGCGCGCCTGTACGAGTTCCTGAACCTGCTGAAGGCCAACCCGGCCAAGGACGCTGCGCCGGCGGTGCTGGCGGCCCGCCAGGAGGCGCTGAGCGCCTTCGCCCGCCTGATCGCCCCCTTCACCCCGCACCTGGCCGAGGAATGCTGGGGGCGGATCGGCGGCTCGGGGATGGTGGTGCAGGCCGAGTGGCCAGCCTTCGATCCCGCGCTGACCGAGGACGCGGTGAAGGTCCTGCCGGTCCAGGTGAACGGCAAGCGCCGCGGCGAGATCACCGCGCCGGCCGGCGCCGAACCCGCCGACGTCGAGAAGATCGTGCTGGCCGACGCCGACGTGGTCGCCAGGCTGGAGGGCCTGACCATCCGCAAGATCATTGTGGTCAAGGACCGGATCGTGAATATCGTGGCCGCATGAGCAGGTTCCTTGCCCTCGCCCTGATTCCGGCCCTCGCGCTCGGCGGTTGCGCCGGGTTCCAGCCGCTGTACGCCCAGCCGGCGGTGGTCAGGAACCTGGCCTCGATCCAGGTCGAAGCGCCCTCGGGCCGCACCGGCTACCTGATCCGTCAGCACCTGGACGACGCCTTCGCCAAGGACCACGGCGCGCCGCCCGCCTACACCATGCAGCTCAGCCTGGGCGAGGCGCGGTATCCGCGCGGGGTGCGGATCGACAACGTCGCGACCCGCTATGAGTATGTGCTCACCGCAAACTACGCCCTGCGCGACGTCCGTTCGCACGGGATCGCCAAGCAAGGGCAGGTGCGGGTCGAACTCACCTACGACAGCGCCGACCAGCCCTACGCCTCGATCGCCGCCCAGCAGGACGCGCAGGACCGCGCGGCGGAGGAAGCGGCCCGCCGCATCGAGCTCGAGCTTGCGGTCTGGCTGGCCAACGGGGCCAAGGTCGCCAGCGCGAAATAGATGATCCTCTCGAAGCGGCCGGACATCGAGCGCTTCCTCGGGAAACCCGATCCGGCCGTGCGCGCCGCCCTGATCTTCGGCCGCGACATGGGCGTGGTGCGCGACCGCGGCCACCAGCTCGCCGCCAAGCTGGTCCGCGACCCCGACGATCCCTTCGACGTCGCCCTGTTGACCGAGCAGGATCTGGCCGACGACGGCGGTCGGCTCGAAGGCGAGCTGGCGGCGCAGTCCCTGATGGGCGGCCGGCGCCTGGTGCGCCTGCGCCTCACCGCCGAGAAGCCCGCCGCCGACAAGCTGGCCGCCGAGGCCCTGGACCGGCACGCCAAGGGCGAGCTGAACCCAGACGCCTTCTTCCTGATCGAGGCCGGCAACCTGGGCCGCGACTCCGCCCTGCGGAAAGCCGCCGAGAAGGCCGGCGCGGCGGCCGCCATCCCCTGCTACGAGGACGAGCCCGGTGACGTGGCCCGCCTGGTGCGCGAGCTTCTGGCCAGGGACCAGGTGTCGCTGACCGCCGACGCCCTACAGCTCTTCGTCGCCCGGATGCCCAAGGAGCGCGGGGTGGCGCGCCAGGAGATCGAGCGGCTGGCGCTCTATCTCGGCCCTGGCAGCGGGGCCCAGGCGACGCCCGCCGACCTGGAGCCGTTCCTGGGCGTGGAGCCGGAAGCCTCGCTGTTCGACGCCGCCGCCGACGCCTTTGGCGGACGGCTGGGCGAAGCGCAGGCCGGCCTACGCCGCGCCGCTCAGGAGGGCGAGGCCGGGCCGGCGGCGGTGCGCGCCATCGGCATGCACCTGGCCAAGCTGCGCCGCGTGCTGACCCTGGCCAAGAACGGGGCCGGCCTGCAGGAGGCCGCCAAGGCCTCGGGCGTGTTCTGGAAACAGGAGCGCGAGTTCCTGCGTCAGGCGCGCAGCTGGTCGCTGGAAGAGCTCGACCGCATCCAGCCGGAAATCCTCGCCGCCGACCGCGCCTGCAAGACCGCGGGTTCGCCCGACCGCCTGATCGCCGAGCGCCTCGCGCTGACCATCGCCGGCCGCGCGCGGCGCCTGGGGCTGTAGGCTAAGCCCGTCCGGCTTCCATCTCGCGAGCGTCCTGGTCGGCGTACTGGCCGCCTTTGCGGTAGGCGTAGAGGTAGGTCGACAGGATGGCTTCCAGCGGCGTGGGCGACACGCCGAGGTCCGAGAGGCCGGGATAGCGGCCGCTGACCACGTTGTCGGAGCGTAGCGCCTCGACCTGATCGGAGGTCACCGGAGGCGGGATCAACGCGGACAACAGGTCGCCGGCCTGGCCGAGCGCGGCGGCCGCGGGGAACGGAATGGGGATCAGCAGCCGGTGCTGACCGGTTTCCGCCAGCATCTTCTCCATCAGCGCCTTGAACGTGAAGACGCCGGGGCCGCCCAGCTCATAGGTCTGGCCGGCCGCCGGTCCGGCGGTCACCATGCGCGCCAGCGCCTGGCCCAGATCGCCCACGAACACGGGCTGGAAACGGGTATGCCCGCCGCCGATCAGCGGCAGCGCCGGGCTCAGCCGGGCCATGCCGGCGAATTTGTTGAAGAAGCCGTCGCCGGATCCGAACACGATCGACGGCCGCGCCACCGCGGCGTCGGGGAAGATCTCGCGCACCGCCGTCTCGCCCTCGGCCTTGGTGCGCAGGTATTTGGACCGCGAGTGGGGATCGGCGCCGAGCGCCGACATCTGCACGACCCGACGCACGCCCATCGCGCGGGCCGCCTCGGCCACGTTGCGGGCGCCCATCACGTGCACCGCCTGGAAGCCCTGGCGGCCGGTCTCGTAGCCGACGCCCACCAGGTTCAGCGAGGCCACGGCGCCGTCCAGCGCGCGCTCGATCGACGGGGCATTGCGCAGGTTCGCCTGCACCACGTCGATCTGGCCCACATCGCCCAGCAGCCGCATCTTGTAGGCGAGGTTCGGGTTGCGCACGGCGACCCGGACCCGCCAGCCGGCCTTGGCCAGATAGCGCACCGCCTGGGTGCCGACGAAGCCGGATCCGCCGAAGACGGTGACGAGGTTCTGCATGGCGGCGCGGCCGGTCCTGGAGCTCTGAGACGGGTGCGGTTTAGGCGATGCGGCGGCGCCCCGCAATGCGCGGTGAGAATGGCCCGTTGACCTGCCTGAGGCGGCGCCATATGTAGCCGCCTCCCGATCCGACGGACGGGGCCCAGGTGGCGGAATTGGTAGACGCGCTGGCTTCAGGTGCCAGTGGCTTAACGGCCGTGAAGGTTCGAGTCCTTTCCTGGGCACCACCCCTAAGATAAACGGGGTTCGACGTCGGAGTTCGAGGCCAAGTGACGATTTTCGTGCACGAAGGTGACCTGCCGGTCGGCGCTCTCGCCGGCGCCTCGGCGGTTGCCGTTGATTCGGAGACCATGGGCCTGCGGCTGGGCCGCGACCCGCTGTGCGTCGTGCAGCTTTCGGACGGGAACGGCGACGCCCACGTGGTGAGGCTGGACCGCGCCACCTACGACGCGCCGAATCTGAAGCGCCTGCTGACCGATCCGGCGGTAACGAAGATCTTTCACTTCGGCCGCTTCGATATCGCCATGTTCTGGCTTCATCTTGAGGTGGTGACCGCACCCGTCTACTGCACCAAGATCGCCTCGAAGATCGCCCGCACCTACACCGACCGCCACGGCCTCAAGGACGTGACCAAGGAGTTGGTCGGCGTCGATATCTCGAAGGCCCAGCAGAGCTCGGACTGGGGGGCGGCCAAGCTGTCGGACGACCAGGTCGCCTATGCGGCGTCCGATGTGCTGCACCTGCACGCGATCCGCTCGCGGCTGGACGAGATGCTGGTCCGCGAGCGTCGCGACCATCTCGCCCGCGCCTGTTTCGAATTCCTCCCGCACCGCGCCCTGCTGGACGTGGCCGGCTGGGAGGACGCCGATATTTTCGCCCACACCTAGATCAGCGCCATGACCGCCGCCGGCGCCCCCCTTTCCGAGCCCCTCGCCGAACCGCGGCGCGCCGATTTCGAGCGGTGGCGGCGGCGCTCGCGCCTGGTCCGGGGGCTGCGCATCGCCCTGCCGGCGCTCATCGCCCTGATCTTCCTCGGACTGATCGGCAGTGTCGCCTGGTCGACCTTCAACTCCCAGCCGCGCTCGAGCCAGGCCGGGGACGAGCCGATCCGCCTGCTGAACCCGCGCTTCATCGGCCGCGACGACAAGGGCCGCTCGTTCGTCCTGACCGCCGATTCGGCGATCCGCGACCGGCTCGACTACCAGCGCGTCATCCTCAAGAAGCCCGCGCTGGTCCTGGACGAGAACGGGCCGGACGAGATGCGTATCAACGGCGCCGACGGCATCTTCCACGAACAGAACGGCAAGCTGGAACTCAGCAACGGCGTGCGCATGGCCGACGCCAAGAACGCCTTCGACACGGCCGCCTCGCTGTTCGACACCAAGACCGGCGAAGTGATCGGTTCAGGCCCCATTCAGGGCGCTGGCGGCCTTGGAGAAATCCGCGCAGAGTCCTATGGCGTATACGGCAAGGGCGAGCGCATGGTCTTCAAGGGCGGTGTCCGCACCCGCCTGGAAACCAAGAAGAAGTAGCGGCGAGCGCAAGGGCAGTCATGAAGTCTCTCGTCAAAAGCTCCGTCCTGGCTGCCGCCCTGCTGGCCGGCCCGGCCGCGCACGCCCAGAGCCTCGGCCCTGGCGCGGACGGCCCCATGGACATCACCGCCGATGAGCTGGAGGTCCAGAACAAGGCCTGCGTCTCGGTCTGGAAGGGCAAGGCCGAGGCCCTGCAAGGCCAGGCCCGCCTGCGCGCCGACGTGATCCGCGCCTTCTTCCAGACCAAGCCGGGCGCGTCGTCGGCCACCGGCACGGGGGCCTGCGGCGACCTGATCCGCATCGAGGCCGAGGGCTCGGTCTACTATGTCACCAGCAAGGACCAGCGGGTCCGCGGCGACGTCGGCAAGTACGACGCCAATGCCGAGACGGTGACCCTGACCGGCGACGTGGTGGCCGTGCAGGGCCAGAACGTGCTGCGCGGCAGCCGCATGGTGTTCAACACCACGACAGGCGAAGGGCGGATGCTGGGCGGCGCGACCGGGGTCAACGCCAAGTCCCGCCCGCGCGGGGTGTTCTATCCGTCCAAGAAGCAGCAGAGCGCCGCCAAGTGAACGCGCCCCAGCGGGTCCAGGCCAAGGGCGCCATCCCCACCGAGGGGCTGGTGGTCGACAACATCGGCAAGTCGTTCCGCGGCCGCGCCGTGGTGAAGGGCGTCAGCCTGCGCCTTTGCCGGGGCGAGGTCGCCGGCCTGCTGGGCCCGAACGGCGCCGGCAAGACCACGACCTTCTACATGATCACCGGCCTGATCCCCGCCGACTACGGCGCGATCTACCTGGACGGCGAGAACATCACCGCACAGCCGATGTACCAGCGCGCCCGCATGGGCGTCGGCTACCTGCCGCAGGAGACCTCGATCTTCCGCGGCATGAGCGTGTGGGAAAACGTCATGGCGGTGGTCGAGCTGCGCCAGCGCGACCCGAAGAAGGCGCGTGAGACGGTGACGCAGCTGCTGGAAGAGCTGCACATCGAGCATCTTCGCAATGCGCCCGCCGTCTCGCTCTCCGGCGGGGAGCGCCGCCGCGTCGAGATCGCCCGCGCCCTGGCGTCGGACCCCTCGTTCATGCTGCTGGACGAGCCCTTTGCCGGCATCGACCCGCTCGCGATCGCAGACATCCGCCAGGTGATCACCTACCTGAAGCAGCGCGGCATCGGCATCCTGATCACCGACCACAACGTCCGCGAGACCCTCGACATCATCGACCGCGCCTCGATCATCCACGCGGGCGAGGTGCTGTTCGAGGGCAGCCCCGACGAGATCGTCGACGATCCGGAAGTGCGGCGGGTCTACCTGGGCGACCGGTTCACCTGATCAAGGCGGGGCGGCGAGACCTTACTCCGCCGCCTTCAGCGCCATCTGCGCCTGCATCGCCTGCCAGGCTTCCCGCTGGTGACGCCGCCAGCGGGCGCGGAGCGAGGCCGGCCGGTCGGGGTACCTCTCCTCGGTGAACGTCGCGGCCGTGACGCGGTCGGTGCGGAAGCTGCGGAAGTCCAGGCGCATCTCGCACCAGGCCAGCACCAGGCGGCTGGTCTCGTAGTAGCCGACCGCGAAGGGCCACACGGTCCGCTCGGTCTCCCGGTCCCGTTCGTCGCGATAGGTCAGCACGATCTTGTGGCCGGCGCGGATCGCCTGGCGCACGCCGACCATGTCGATCCTGTCGGGCGTGGCGTTCCAGCTGGTGGCCGCCCGGGTGGCCGGCTCGACCACCAGCGGCCGCAGGTTCTCGGGGATCACGGCGCCGATCTTGGCGATCAGGTCCTGAGCCGCCCGGCGCAGCGCGGGGTCGCCGCGCGCGACCACCATCTGGGCGCCCAGCACCGCGGCCTCCACCTCTTCCGGCGTCAGCATCAGCGGGGGCAGGTCGAAGCCGTCCTCCAGGATGTAGCCGACGCCGGCCTCGCCGCGGATCGGCGCCCTTTGGCCAACCAGGTCGGCGATGTCGCGATAGACCGTCCGCTTCGAGGTCTCCAGCTCCTGGGCAATGGCCTCGGCGGTCACGGGTCGCGTGCCGCGCCGCAGGATCTGGATGATCTGGAACAGTCGGTCGGCCCTGCGCATGTTCACTTGTCGTTCTGCTGACAGAATGCTGTCAGCAAGGCCCTGCCAGAGTGCCTGTGTCAACGATGGAGACGCAGATGATCACCCTCTATGGCTTGGGCGAGGGCTTCGGGCTCCCGGAAATCAGCGCCTATGTGACCAAGACGGAGGTGCAGCTCAGGATGGCCGGCCTGCCCTATGTGAAGGTGCGGGCCCGGCCGGAAGCATCGCCCAAGGGCCAACTCCCGTTCATCGAGGCGAACGGCGTGCAGATCGCCGACTCGACCTTCATCCGCGGTTACCTGGAACGCACGTACGGCGTGGATTTCGACGAAGGGCTGGACGCCACACAGCGCGCCCAGGCCTGGGCGATCGAGCGGATGATGGAAAATCACTACGGGTGGACGCTCGTCGCCGAGCGCTGGCTGGATCCGGAGAACTTCGCCAAGGGGCCGGCCCACTGCTTCGACGGGGCGCCGGACGGGGTGCGCCAGATGGCGCTGGACGCGGTGCGGCGGAATGTCCGCGCGGCCGGGATCGGCCGGCACGGTGAACTCGAGATCGTGGCGCTGGCGGTGCGCTCGCTGGCCGCCCTCTCGGCCATGCTCGCCGACAAGCCCTTCCTGTTCGGGGCGCGGCCCTGCGGAGCGGACGCCACGGTCTTTGCGCTCCTGGCGGGCACGCTGACCCCCTTCTTCAGCGGGGAGATCCGCCGGCGCGCCGAAGGTTTCGGCAACCTCGTGGCCTACGTCGACCGGCTGATGGCGCGGTTCTATCCCGAGTTCGAATGGGACCTGGAGTCGAGCGTGCGCACGCCGAGGGCGGCTTAATCTGCGGACGTTAACCAGTCAGTTGGGATCGCTGACTTAGCCTGGAAAGCAAGAAACAGGCCAGGAGGCGGTTCGTTGGCGCTGAGCGCACGACTTGAGATTCGGCAAGGGCAGGGGCTGGTCATCACCCCCCAGCTGCAGCAGGCGATCAAGCTGCTGCAGATGTCGAACCTTGAGCTGGAAGCGTTCGTCGAGACCGAGCTGGAGCGCAACCCGCTGCTGCAGCGCGACGAGCGGGACAACGAGCCCGACGACCGGGCGCTCGACGAGGCTCCAGCCCCTGCCGAGCACGTGGCCGACGCCGAGGCCCGGGCCGACCTGGACACCACCCACGACCAGGCCTCGCCGGGCGAGCGCGCCACCGGCGACGCCCCGGAAGCCGCCGACGCCGGCGGCGCGATCGACTGGTCGAAGGCGGGATCCGGCGGCAGCTTCGACCACGACGGTGAAGGCTTCGAGAGTACGCTCGCCCGCGAGAAGACGCTTGCCGAGCACCTGCATGAACAACTGGCGGCATCCGGCCTGACGCCGGTCGAGACGGTGATCGCCAATCTGCTCATCGACGCGGTCGACGAGGGCGGCTACCTGCGCGCCGAGGTGCAGGAGGTCGCCGAGCGCCTGGGCTGTGCGCCGGCGATGGTGGAGAAGGTGCTGGGCGTGGTCCAGGGCTTCGACCCGGTCGGGGTGGCGGCGCGCGACGTGCGGGAATGCCTGATGATCCAGCTCAAGGATCGGAACCGCTACGACCCCGCGATCGGCGCCCTGCTCGACAATCTGCCCCTGCTGGCGCGGCGCGACCTCGTGGCCCTGAAGAAGGTCTGCGGCGTCGACGACGAGGACCTGCGCGATATGATCGCCGAGATTCGCGGGCTGACGCCTCGGCCCGGCGCGGCGTTTCCCGGCGGCGAGGCGGCGACGCCGGTGGCCCCCGACGTGTTCGTGCGCGAGGGGCCGGGCGGCCTCTGGCACGTGGACCTGAACAGCGACACCCTCCCGCGCCTGCTGGTGGATCAGCGCTACCATGCCCGTGTCTCCGGCCAGTCCAAGACCGACCAGGAGAAGACCTTCGTCTCCGACTGCCTGGCCCAGGCCAACTGGCTCATGAAGAGCCTGGACCAGCGGGCCCGCACCATCCTCAAGGTCTCGTCCGAGATCGTGCGCCAGCAGGACGCCTTCTTCGCCTATGGCGTCGAGCACCTGCGCCCGCTGAACCTGAAGGCGATCGCCGAGGCCATCGGCATGCACGAGTCGACGGTCAGCCGGGTGACTTCGAACAAATACATCGCCACGCCGCGCGGCCTGTTCGAGATGAGGTTCTTCTTCACCTCGGCCATCGCCTCCAGCGAGGGCGGCGAGGCCCACTCCGCCGAGAGCGTGCGCCACAAGATCAAGCAGCTGATCGACACCGAGACCTGCGAAGCCGACGTCCACTCGGACGACCGCATCGTCGAGATCCTCAAGGTGGCCGGCGTCGACATCGCGCGGCGGACCGTCGCCAAATATCGCGAAGCCATGCGGATCCCATCGTCGATCGACCGCCGGCGGATGCTGAAGGAACCCGCCTGAGCCTTTTCGCCTTGCGCCTCTTGGCGTGGCGCGAGCGAAGCGCAGAATGAGCTGAGAATGGCCGAGGCGACCCAGACAGCCGAACCCCCCGAGCGGGAGCAACCGCTCTCCACGGTGCTGCAGGATATTGCCGACCACACCGAGGCGCGCATCTCGGTCGAGGAGCTGACGCACAAGTTCGGCGGACGCGCGATCGGCGCCCTGCTCTTCGTGTTCGGCCTGGCCTGCATGCTGCCGCTGCCGCCCGGCGCGACGACGATCTTCGGCATTCCGCTGCTCCTGCTGGCGCCGCAACTGGTGATCGGGGCCGGGGCGCCCTGGCTGCCGGACCAGGTGAAGCGCCGGACCCTGTCCACCGCCGACCTGCGCAAGGGCCTGCCGCGCCTGATCCCCATGCTGCGCAAGGTCGAGGCGATATCCCGGCCGCGGATGGCGTTCCTGTTCGGCCCGTTCGGAGAGCGCATGCTGGGCGTCGTCTGCACCGCGCTGGCGCTGGTGCTGATCCTGCCCATACCCGGCGGCAACATGCTGCCCGCCCTGGCGGTTTCGGCCTTGTCGTTCGCGCTCATCCAGCGCGACGGGCTGATCGCCCTGGTGGGCTACGGCCTGGCCGTCACCAGCGCCTCTGTGCTCGTCCTGGCGGCTCACATTATCGTCAGCATGTTCCTGCACGCCTGGGCGGTCGTGCACCCCGCTTGACACCGGCCCCCGGGGCGCGTGTTGTTCTGGGCATGCAAGTCCAAGTCACCGGCAAGCATGTCGATGTCGGGGAGGCTCTGCGATCGCGAGTCACCGACGAACTTTCAAATTCCATCGCCAAGTATTTCGACCGGGGCGGCGGGGCGGATGTGGTCGTCAGTCGTGAGGGTGCGGCCTTCAAGGTCGATTGCGCCGTCACCCTAGCGTCGGGTCAGCAGCTGACGACGCACGGTGTCGGCGGCGACGCCCACCTGGCGTTCGATCAGGCGCTGGAGAAGATGGCCAAGCGCATCCGCCGCTATAAGAACCGGCTGAAGGACCACCACGGCCAGGCCGTGGCCAAGCAGGCCGAAAGCGCCGCCTACTTCGTGATCGCCTCGCCCGATCTGGACGATGAAGACCACGACGACGGCGGTGGCGAGGGCCAGGGCTTTGCCGAGCCGATGATCATCGCCGAGACCGAGCGTCTCGTGCGGTCGATGACCGTGTCCATGGCGGTCATGGAACTGGACCTGACCGAGACTCAAACAATCGTGTTCCGAAACGCCGCGCACGGCGGACTTTCGGTGGTATATCGCCGCCCCGATGGAAACATCGGCTGGATCGACCCGGAGCGGACGAAGAGCCGAAACGGGTCGGATGGGTCGGAAGCCACTCCGGCCCATTAGTCGCTGGCGACCGCGCGGGCGGGCCTTCGGGCCGGTCCGCGGGGATTAGGGTTAGTTCTTCGAGACATGAACATCGGCGAATTGTTGGATCGCGCCGCGATCTCTACGCGCATGGGCGCGCCCAATAAGAAAAAAGCCCTGGCGGCGATCGCCGAGATCGCGGCCCGCAACTTCGGCCTCGAGCCAGCCGGCGTGCTTGAGGCGCTCGTCGAGCGAGAGGCCGCAGGCTCGACCGGGGTGGGTCATGGCGTGGCCGTGCCCCATGCGCGCCTGGACGGCCTGGAGCGGATGCGCGGCGTGTTCATGCGCCTGGAGCAGCCGGTGGATTTCGAGGCGGTCGACGACCAGCCGGTCGACCTGATGTTCGCACTGTTCGCACCCAAGAACGCCGGCGCGGAGCACCTGCGCGCCCTGGCCCGGGTGTCGCGCCTGCTGCGTCACGGCGAGCTGCGCGAGCAACTCCGCAAGGCCCGCAGCGCCGATGCCGTGCACGCCCTCCTCGTCCAGGACCTGTCGGCCCGCCCGGCGGCCTGAGCGCCGCAGGCGTGCTTTTCGCGGTTGAGTCCTTATCGTGCGCTGACGCGCACGAAAAAGGCCGACCACGCGGCCGGCCCTTCCGAAAATCCTGTCGCTCAGGCAGCCCTAATGCACCGACACCGGGGCGAGCTCGTGGGCCAGGGCCGCCGCCATGGCGGAGTCCTTGTCCGTCAGCACGGCCAGCCGCTCGCCGTCGGCGCGGTGCACCGCATAGAGGGTCTGGTCGGGATCGAGCTCGAAGCCCTGGATCTGCGCCGCGGGCGTGTTGGCGATGATCTCCGCCGCCTTGATCGGTCGGACGTAGACCAGATTGGGCGCGCCTAGCGCCGCAAACGCTTCCATCGAAAGAACAGGCGTCATCATGACCACCTCCATAAACTCAACGCTCCGAAAGGCCGCGAGTTCAGCGCACCTTTCCTTTCATAGGACCCCGGCTCATCCGGCGGTCCGCCGCACTCAACTTTTGCGAAGCTCATCCGGCGGTCCGGATCGGGATGGATTGCACCCGTTTTTCCGGCTCCGGCCGAGCTAGGTCTATGTGGAGCAGGCCGTGCTCCAGGGTCGCCCCATCCACCACCATGCCGTCCGCCAGGACGAAGCTTCGGATGAAGCCCCGGGCGGCGATACCGCGGTGCAGAAAGGCCTCTTCGGACTTGCCCGCGACCTGGCCCTCGCGCCTGCCGGCCACCACGAGCTGGCGGTCCTCGACGTTCACGCTGAGCTGGTCGGGCGAGAAGCCCGCCACCGCCAGGGTGATGCGAAGCCCGCCGTCGCCGCGATCCTCCACATTGTAGGGGGGATAGCCTTCGGCTGCCGCCTTGGCGGCCCGCTCGATCAGGCTTCGGGTGTGTTCGAAGCCCAGCAGGAAAGGGCTGTCGAAGATCAGGCTACGGTTCATCCTCAGAGTCCTCGCTGGAAGCGACTCTCCGGTCGATCCGCCCAATAGCGGCACGGCTCGACCAGACCCTCCCTATGTGGGGACGCGGACCAATCCAATCAATGTCAGGATGCGGCCGAACGGCGGTCCCGGCCCCCGCCTTCACTGGGCGTAGAAATCGATCGCCACGCCATCGAAGTAGGATCGGCCATCGGCCGAGATCACCCGCACCTGCGCCTTGTGCGGGCCAGGCGTCACGACGCCGGCGGGCAGGCTGGCCCTGAAACCGGTCGCGCGGACCGCTTCGGTCTTGAAATAGACCGCCACGTCCTGGCGTTCATGGCCGTAGTCCGTCGGATAGGCCACGCCGTCGATCACGATGTCGACGCCCTTGCCCGCCGCCTTCGCCACGGGATCGAAACCGAAGCCCGAGACTTCGACGACCGTGCCCGACCGGATCGTCGCCGGCACGTTCACC
>DASVNS010000180.1:0-4339 GCA_036383735.1 Phenylobacterium sp.
GCCATGGTGAAGGTGGCCGGGCCGCCGAACAGCTTGGCGCCCCGATAGACCGAACGCGCCGGAGAAATGTGGTCCTCCTTGGAGGACTGGATGTAGACCGGCACTTTCACCGTGCCGAGATCGATCCGCACGCCGTCCAGCGTCAGCTCGCCCTTGGCCATGGCGTTGTCGCCGTAGAACCGCCGCAGGTAGAAGGTGTGCAGGGTCTTCGGCATCCGCGTCTGGTCGGAATTCCAGAACAGCAGGTCGAAAGGCTTCGGCTCCTTGCCCATCAGGTAGTTGTTGACGAAGAACGACCAGATCAGGTCGTTGCTGCGGAGCGCGTTGAAGGTGTCGGCCATGGTCTTGCCCGACAGCACGCCGCCGCCCTCGTCCATTTTCGTCTCGAGGTCCTTCAGCCAGTCTTCGTTGGTGAAGAGCAGGAGGTCGCCCGCCTCGGTGAAGTCCTGTTGCGCGGCGAAGAAGGTGGCCGAGCCGATCGAGGTGTCGCCCTTGGCCGCCATATGGGCCAGGGTCGCCGAGAGCAGGGTGCCGCCGATGCAGTAGCCGACGGTGTTCACACGATCGACACCCGCCTGCTTCAACGCCACGCCAACGGTCTCGTAGATGCCCTCGCGCATGTAGTCTTCGAAGGTTTTCGTGGCGAGCGCGGCGTCGGGGTTCACCCAGGAGGCCAGGAATACGGTGATCCCCTGGCTGGCCAGCCAGCGGATCATCGAGTTCTCCGGGCGAAGATCCAGGATGTAGAACTTGTTGATCCACGGCGGGAAGATCACCAGGGGGATCTCGAAGACCTGTTCCGTCGACGGCGAGAACTGCAGCACCTCGATGAGGTCGTTGCGGAAGATCACCTTGCCAGGCGCGGTGGCGACGTTCTCGCCGATCTTGAACATCTCGTAGTCGGTCTGGGCGATCGAGAGTTGGCCGCCGCCTCGCTGCAGGTCGGACTGGAAGTTCTCCATGCCCTTGACCAGGCTCGCGCCGCCGGTCGCCATCAACTCCTTGAGCGCCGAAGGGTTCGAGGCCAGGAAATTGGACGGCGAGAAGGCGTCCGTCAGCATCTTCATGAAGAATTCGACCCGACGCTTCTCGGTCGCGTCGATGCCGTCCACGTCGGCGACGAGGCTATTCAGGAAGTTGGCCGTCAGCAGGTACGACTGCTTGATGACGTCGAACATCGGGTTTTCCGACCAGTCGGGATCGGTGAATCGCTTGTCGCCGGTGGCGGGCGCGACAACGGGTTCGCTGGTCTCGCCGCTGGCGCGGCGGGTCGTGGATTGCCAGAGTTCGAGGTAGCGCGAGAACAGGTCGGCCTGGGCCCGCATCATCCGGTCCGGCTGGGCGGCGAGCCGGCTCATGACCTGCGTGAGGGCGGGCGCCACGTGGAACGGGTCGGGCGACAACGCGGCAGGTCGATCCGCCTGGCGCAGCGCCATCTCGGCGATGGTCCCCTGTGCGGTGATCGCCGCGCGGGCCAGATTCATCGACAGCTGTTCGATCTGTGTACGTTGGTCGGCGGTAAGGACGCCCGGATCGGAATTCGGTCCCGGCGGCGGGGGAGCGTTCGGCGCCGGCTCCGCCTTGAAGCTCGGCGCCTCGCGCGCAGCGGTCTTGGCGGTCTTTTTGGCGCCCTTGCCGGGGGCCGCCTTCTTCGGCCCTTTCGTCGGAGTCGAGGTCTGCTCGCTCATGCTGCCGTTCTCCCGAATGACGAGTTCCGACGTCGCGCTCTTTCGCCGCTCGCGATCATCGAATAAGACCTTGGCGCAAATGAACGCGCCGCGCCCGCTTTTTTCGACTCCTTGTGAAATAGGGACAGCACTCGCCATGGTGGCGGGTTCGTTCCTGCTGAGCGGGTGCATCGCCAATCCCTTCCGGGACACGAAGATCGACCCGGCCTCGCCGGTCGCCGCCGACGTCGCGAAGCTGACCCGCCAGCCCGGCAAGTCGCCGGGCTTCGCCAGTATTCCGAAGGCGCCGGACGACATCCGTCCGCTGCCCCAGTACGGCGTCGACGCCCAGACGGTCCTGGCGCAGGGGGAAGCCCTGACCCGAGCCACGGCTGCAGGAACCTGGACGCTCCAGGGCACGGGCGATTTCGCCGCCAAGGCCCGCAGCGACGCCGGCCCGCAGATCGAGCCGCCAAAGCCCGGCGACGCAGACGCCTTCGCCCGCGCCCTCCGCGAACGAGCTACACCGCCTCCGCGGCGCTGAGTCCCAGACGGACTTTCAGGGCGGCGAGAGGCATAAAAATCCCCCCGCCGGCTTGGCGGACTCCCGTGCGGAGTCTATCGAAGCCAGACGTCAGCTCGCAGATCGGCCGCATGGGCGAACCGCGGCGAGAGAGCTCTACCTATGACACCAGAATTCCACCGCATCCGACGCCTCCCCCCCTACGTCTTCGAGGAGGTCAACCGCATCAAGGCCCGCCTGCGCAGCCAGGGGACCGACATCATCGACTTCGGCATGGGCAATCCCGACATGCCGACGCCCAAGCATATCGTCGACAAGCTGGTCGAGACGGCTCGCGACCCGAAGGCTGGTCGCTATTCGGCATCGAAGGGCATCCAGGGCCTGCGCAAGGCCATGGCCGGCTACTACGACCGCCGCTTCGGCGTGAAGCTGGACCCCGACCGCGAGGTGATCTCGACCCTGGGTTCGAAGGAGGGCTTCGCGAACCTGGCCCAGGCGCTCACCGCGCCGGGCGACGTGATCATCTGCCCGAACCCGGCCTATCCGATCCACGCCTACGGCTTCATCATGGCCGGCGGCGTGATCCGCCACGTGCCGGCCGGCAGCCCCGAGGAATATCTGGCGGGCATCAGCCGCGCGGTGAAGCACTCGGCGCCGCCGCCCAGCGTGCTGATCGTCAGCTATCCCTCGAACCCCACGGCGCAGTGGGTCGATCTCGACTTCTACAAGGAGGTCGTGGCGTTGGCCCGCAAGCACGACCTGCTGGTGTTGTCGGACATCGCCTATTCCGAGATCTATTTCGACAACAACCCGCCGCCGTCCCTGCTGCAGGTCGAGGGGGCGAAGGATATCGCCGTCGAGGTGAACTCTCTGTCCAAGACCTTCGCCATGGCCGGCTGGCGCGTCGGCATGGTCGTGGGCAACGAACGGATGTGCGCCGCCCTGGCGCGCGTGAAGTCGTACCTGGACTACGGCGCCTACACGCCGATCCAAGTGGCCGCGGCCGCCGCGCTCAATGGGCCGTCCGACTGCATCGAAGAGATCCGCGCGATCTACAAGGGCCGTCGCGACACCCTGGTCGAGTCCATGAAGCGCGCCGGCTGGGACATCCCGTCGCCGCCCGCCTCGATGTTCGCCTGGGCCAAGCTGCCCCCGCAGTATGAGGCGGCGGGCTCCATGCTGTTCTCGAAGCTGCTGATCGAGGAGGCGGGCGTCGCCGTGGCGCCCGGCATCGCGTTCGGCGAGTACGGCGAGGGCTATGTCCGTATCGGGCTGGTCGAGAACGAGCATCGCATCCGTCAGGCCGCGCGCAGCGTGAAGAAGTTCCTGGCCAACTCGGACGAGATCCTGGGACGGGCCCACAACGCCCTGGTGGCCCAATGAGCGGGCCTGTCTGGAACATCGGCGTCGCGGGGCTCGGCACGGTCGGAGCAGGCCTGCTGACCTATCTCGCCCAGAACCCGAGCTTCGCCCCGGCCGGCCATAGAGCCGTCGTGTCGGCGGTCTCGGCCCGGTCGCGCTCGCGCCCGCGTCCCTGCGACATCTCGGAGCTGGCGTGGTTTGACGACCCCGTCGCCCTGGCCAGCTCGCCGGACATCGACCTGTTCGTCGAGTTGATCGGCGGCTCGGACGGCCCCGCCAAGGCTGCGGTGGAAGCGGCGCTGAAGGCCGGCAAGCCCGTGGTGACCGCCAACAAGGCGCTGATCGCCGAACACGGCGCCGAGCTTGCCGCCCTGGCCGAGGAGGTGGGCAAGCCACTGCTGTTCGAGGCGGCGGTCATGGGCGGCGTTCCGGCGGTGAAGATCGTTCGCGAATCCCTGGTGGGCAATGAGATCCACTCGATCGCCGGCATCCTGAACGGCACCTGCAACTACATCCTGACCGAGATGGAGGCCACCGGCCGCGCGTTCGCCGACGTGCTGGCCGAGGCCCAGCGCCTGGGCTACGCCGAGGCCGATCCGACCATGGACGTCGGCGGCTTCGACGCGGCCCACAAGATCTCGATCCTCGCGGCCCTGGCGTTCGGTTGCGCCCCGAACTTCGCCGCGGCCGAGATCGAGGGCATCGAACAGGTCGACCTGCTCGATATCCGCATGGCCAGGGACCTGGGGTACCGGATCAAGCTGGTGGCGTCCGCCGCGCGCGCGGC
>DASVNS010000181.1:0-2337 GCA_036383735.1 Phenylobacterium sp.
TGGATGTGGTTAAGGTGCGGCCAGCGACGCTTGAACCACCGGTCCAGCCGCACGCCCTCCTCGCCCTGGTCCACGTAGAGCGTGCGGACCTCCCTCACGCCAGCAACCGCCGCATCAGGAACAGGCCGAGCAACAGGGCCAGGATCGAAAAGGCCATCGAGCCCGCGCCATAGGCGGCGGCGCCCACATAGGCCCGGCGCTGGATCATCAGCACCAACTCCAGCGAGAACGACGAAAACGTCGTGAAACCGCCCAGCACGCCCACGCCCAGCAGCAGCCGCCATTTCTCCTGGTCCGCCCCGCCCCGGAACGCCAGGACGCCGACCAGCACCCCCATCAGCAGCCCGCCCAGCACGTTCGCCGCGAAGGTGCCGTACGGCCAGCCCATGCCCAGGGCCCGCATCGCCTGCACGCCGAGCAGATAGCGGGCCACGGCGCCCGTCGCCCCGCCGACCGCCACCAGGAAAAGAGTCTGCATCGGGGCGTTATGCGACGGCGCGACGTCATTTGCCAACGCCGCCGGTCTGCAAGGACGCGAAGCGGCGCCGAAAGAACAAGACGACCGCCAAGCCAGACCACCCGCTGCACCGGCGTGGCGCTGCCCACTCCATTGATCCTCCCCGTAAGATCGGTACTTTCCGAGCGGGGCTGCTGGTTCGGAAATGGAAGCCGAGCCTCTTGCGGACTATCCGGGCTGGGGCGGAGCTGACCATTCACGGGCGTTGGGAGTTGGGAGCCGCCATTGCGTGCGTCGCAATGGCGTTGGGCGGCGGCGACCCTGCTGCGGCCGCCTCAACGCGCGTCCGCTTCAACATCCGCCCGCAGCCTTATCACGAGGCGCTGCTCGACCTTGCCCAGCAGGCCAACGTCACCCTGATCGGCGCGGCCGCCTGCCCGGGAGACTCGCGTAGCGCGGTCGTGGGCGCCATGAACTTGGAGGAGGCTCTTTCGAGCCTGCTCGCCGGCGCGCCGTGCAGTTGGAAGATCGTCGCCCCCGGCGCGGTGGCGATATCGCCCGTGCGCCAGACGGAGGCCCAGCGCCCGCCGCCAGGACCGCCGGCAACGGTAGGCGAGCTGCTCGTGACCACCACCAGGCGGGTGCGCGATCCGCGCGAGCTGGCCGTGGGGATTACGGCGATCCCCGGGCGACGATTGCACGAGACGGGCACGAGCGATCCCGGCGACGCCGCCGCGCAGATGGCGGGGGTCCTGACCACCAACCTCGGGCCGGGACGCAACAAGATACTGCTGCGCGGCCTCTCGGATGGCGTCTTCACCGGCCGCGCGCGTTCGACGGTGGCGACCTACCTCGACGACATCCCGGTCAACTACAACGCGCCCGACCCGGACTTCCGGCTGGTCGACGTCGAGCGCGTCGAAGTGGCCCGAGGGCCGCAAGGTGCGTTGTACGGCGCCGGGGCGATGAGCGGCATCTACCGGATCGTCACACGAAAGCCGGTCCTCGACCAATGGTCGGCGGAGGCGCGGATCACCGGCGCGAGCACCAAGGGCGGCGGGCCAAGCGGAGCCCTCGAGGGGTCTGTCAACTTCCCGATCGTGGAGGATATCGCGGGCCTGCGTCTGTCGGCATATGATGAAGTGCAGGGCGGTTATCTCGACGACATCGTCCAGCACCGCAGCAACGTCGACCGTACGGCGCGACGGGGGGGACGGCTGGCCCTGCTGTTGCAGCCTCAGGACCCCCTGTCGATCTACGTGATGGCCGCGATCCAGGGCCTGCGCTCGGAGGACACACACTACACGATCCGGGGGATCGGGCGGAAACGGGCGGTGCTGATCCCCGAGCCGCATAAGAACGACATCGAGCTGGTCACAGGCACGGCCCGGTACTCGTGGGGCGGCGCGGAGTTAACGTCCTCCACCAGCTTCGTGCGCCACGCTTATGGCAGCCTGTTCGACGCTACGCCCGTGCAGGACACCTACACAGGCTTTGCCGAGACCTCGGCCTATTCGGAGCGGACACGCGCCAAGATGCTGGTGCAGGACATCGCGCTGACATCCCGGGGCGCCTCGAAGCTGGAATGGTTGGCGGGGCTCTACGCCTCGGAGGCGCGGCTGCGGTCTCCGAGCGAGTTCCTGGCCCAGAACCCCGGCCTGCCCAACGTGCCTGTCTATGTCGAATTGCGACACGAGACGATCCGCGAGTTCGCCGGTTACGCGGAGATTTCCTACGAGCCCGCACCCGGCTGGATGCTGGCGCTCGGTGGGCGCCTATACGAGATCGAACGGCGGATCCGTTCGGAAGTGATGTCCGAACGCTTCGATCCACGCAGCCAGGACCGCAGCAACCACTACACGGGCATCTCGCCGAAGATC
>DASVNS010000182.1:0-1951 GCA_036383735.1 Phenylobacterium sp.
TTGGCCGGCTCGTCGGCGAAGGGGTGGATCGGCCGCACCTGGACGGACCCGGCCTTGGGGGCGAGCAGCGCCAGCAGGTCGGCGAGCCGATCGGCGCGATGGATCACGGTGATCGAGCCGCCCTCTCTCACCGCCTTCGAAAGGAATCCGATCCAGGCCTCCAGCCCGTCGTCCGCCATCCATGCGGCGCGCCGCTCGGGCGCGGGGCCGCGCAGCGTCGTCGGATCGTCGAAGAACGGCGGGTTGGCGATGGCGGCGTCGAATGGATCTAGGCCGAGGCCCGAGAACCTCAACGCCACATCGCCCTCGACCACGGTGACGCGCTCGCTGAGCCCGTTCAGGGTCACGTTCTCCCGCGCCAGCGCCGCCGCCCGCGGATCGCGCTCAACGCCGGTGAAGCGGGTCTCCGGGCGCCGGACCGCGGCGGCCAGCAGCGCGCCACCCGCCCCGCAGCCGGCCTCGATGACCCGTTGGCCGGGCCTGGCGTCGCACGCCGCCGCCAGCAGCGCAGCGTCCAGCCCAGCCCGGTAGCCTCGGGCCGCCTGCCGCAGTCGGACCCGCCCATGCAGCAGCCCATCTTCCGTGATTGCATCCATCCGACGGACCTTAGTGTAAAAGGGGCGCTACATGTTGGGCGCTGGTCGCTTGACCGTGCCGTGCCGCGTCACCATTGTCCGGCGAAAGGCGGCCGGTGGAGCCCGGCCGCCTGATAGATATAGGAATAGTCTTCCCTTGGAAGCCGCTCAGGTTATCGCTGCTCCGCCGTCCCTGGACCTGCTGCTGAAGCTGGCCGGCCCGGACATGCGCGCGGTGGACGGCCTCATCCGCGAGCACATGGACAGTCCTGTCCCCGTGATCCCCGCCCTGGCCGACCACCTGATCGCCGGCTCGGCCAAGCGGCTCCGCCCGCTGCTGACCATCGCCGCGGCCCGGCTCTGCGGCGCCCGCGACGACGGCTGCCTCAAGTTGGCGGCCGCCGTGGAGTTCATCCACACCGCCACCCTGCTGCACGACGACGTGGTGGACTCGTCCCAACTGCGTCGCGGACGGGTGGCTGCGCACCTGATCTGGGGCGCGCCCGCCAGCGTGCTGGTGGGCGACTTCCTGTTCGCGCGGGCTTTCGAGCTGATGGTCGGCGCGGGCTCGATGCCGGCGCTGGAGATCCTGGCCCGGGCCAGCCGCGTGATCTCCGAGGGCGAGGTGCTGCAACTCACCCGCAGCCATGACCTGGACCTGAGCCACGACGTCTACATCGACATCATCAAGGCGAAGACGGCCGAGCTGTTCGCCGCGGCGGCCGAGGCTGGCGCGGTGTCCGCCGGCGCCTCGCCCGAGCGCTGCCGCGCCCTGCGCAGGTTCGGCCAGGATCTGGGCCTCGCCTTCCAGCTCATCGACGACGCCCTGGACTACTCCGGCGACGCCGACACCCTGGGCAAGAATCCCGGCGACGACTTCCGGGAGGGCAAGGTCACCCTGCCGCTGCTGCTGGCCATGCAGCGGACCGCCGCCTCGGAGCGGGACTTCTGGGTCCGCACGGTCGATCGTCGTGAGCAGGCGCCGGGCGACCTCGACCACGCCCGGGACCTGATGCGCGAGACCGGCGCGTTGGACGACACCCTGGCGTTGGCCGCCCGCTACGCCGAAACGGCGAAGGCCGCCATCGCCGACCACGGCGCCAACGCCTGGCGTCCGGCTCTCCACGACCTAGCCGACTTCGCGGTGATGCGCCGGGCTTAGAAACCGATGAAGACCCGGTCGAGGGCGCGGCGGATCTCGTACTCGGACGAGATGACGGATCCAATCGCTCGTGCAAGCCCCTGCCGCCGGACGCCCGCCATCTCGGCGATCACCAACACGAGCGATTGGCTCCGGAACTTGACCGGAATATCCACCGATGAGACCTGTCGGTGCGCGTCGTTCACGAGTGGCGCGAGTAGAATAGTCTCGAGCG
>DASVNS010000183.1:0-17900 GCA_036383735.1 Phenylobacterium sp.
GGCCGCACCCGAGGGCATGACCTGGCGCGCCGCCTGTTTCAGAGGTGTCGAATACGACCCGGCGCGGGTGCACTTCCTGGGCCGCGTGCCGCATGCGCGGATGCTGGCGGCGCTGCGCCTGGGCGTGGCGCACGTCTACTACACCTATCCGTTCGTGCTCTCGTGGTCGCTCTCGGAGTCCATGGCGTCGGGCTGCTACGTGATCGGCTCGGACACCGCGCCGGTGCGCGACGCGATCCAGGACGGCGTGAACGGCACGATCCTGCCATTCTTCGACGTGAACGCCCTCTCCGAAGCGATGATCGCGGCCTGCCGGGATCCCGAGGCGGCCCGACCGTTGCGCGCGGCGGCTCGCGCGACCGCGGAGACGATGTTCAGCCGCGCCAAGGGCCGGGACGCCTGGTTGTCCCTGCTGCGCGAGCTCGGCGTGCAGATTCCCGCCTAACCGCAGCGCACCTCTTTGATCAGGCCTGTCTTTGCGTCGAAGAAGAAGTTCAGGCGGTCGGGATTGAAATCCATCGTCACGGCGCAGGTCGTGCAGGCGACGCGCTGCAGCTCGGGTCTCACCGGGATCGGGATCTCCGAGCGGGAGCGACCGACCAGCTGCTGGTAGTCGGCGGCGCGGCAGGCGTCTGCGACGGGCTGGGGCGCCGGCGGCGGAACGGATGGCGGCGGGCTCGAGACGGGCGGTCGCGCAGGCGCCGCCGCTTGCGGAGCGGTCGAGCATCCCGCGATGACCAGCAGGCCTGCCAGAGGGATGGCGCGGTTCATGCCTGCTTCTCCCAACCGCGCGCTTGCTGCTTCCAGTAGGACACCGGACAGCCGCGCGCCTTGACGGCGCTCCATTGCGAGCGGGCATTCCGCAGCTGGTCGTCATCGGCCCCGTTGAACAGGATCACGCACCTGCGGTAGCCCGCCAGGTCGCCCGGCTCGGCTCCGTCCACCAGGAACAGCGCGTCGGCGTGGTTAGGGTTCTCGCTCCCTGTGGTCAGCAGGATCGGCTGGCGCGCCGCGCCGGGGTCTTCGGCGGGGGCGTGCGGCAGGAAACTCTCGTCGCGATAACTCCAGAGCCAGGCGTCCAGATGCTCGATCCGCTCGGCCATCGAAGAGCGGACGATGGCCTTCCAGCCGCGCTGCAATGTCTTTTCGAGCAGCTCGGGCAAGGCCTGATCCAGCCCGGTGCGTTCCAGGTGGTAGAACCAGACCTCGCAGGCGGCGCCTTCTGGACCCTCGGCCGCCACGTCAGCCCTCGTACTTGTCCTGCACCATCCGGTTCAGCAGGCGCACGCCGAAGCCGGTGGCGCCGTCGGGGCTGGTGGGGATGGACGACGGCTTCTTCCAGGCGGTGGAGGCGATATCCAGGTGCGCCCACGGCGTGCCGTTGACGTACCTCTGGAGGAACAGGGCCGCGGTGATCGAGCCGCCCGGCCGGCCGCCGGTGTTCTTCATGTCGGCGATCATGGAGTCGATCTGCTTGTTGTAGGCCTCGGGCAGCGGCATCCGCCACAGGCCCTCGTCCTCGGCCTTCGCAGCGGCCAGCAGGTTGGCGGCCAGATCCTCGTCGTTGGCGTAGCAGCCGGCCAGGTCGTTGCCGATGGCGATGATGATCGCGCCGGTCAGGGTGGCGAGGTCGACCATGAACTTCGGCTTGAACCGGTCCTGGCAGTACCAGAGCGCATCGGCCAGCACGAGGCGGCCTTCCGCGTCGGTGTTCACCACTTCGATGGTCTGGCCGGACATGGAGGTGAGCACGTCGCCGGGGCGATAGCTATTGCCGTCCGGCATGTTCTCGACCAGGCCCAGGATGCCGACGGCGTTCACCTTGGCCTTGCGGCCGGCGAGGACATGCATGAGGCCGGCGACGGCGCCCGCGCCCCCCATGTCCCATTTCATGTCCTCCATGTTTTCGGCCGGCTTGATCGAGATGCCGCCGGTGTCGAAGCAGACGCCCTTGCCCACGAAGGCGACGGGCGAGGCGGCCTTGTCGTCGGCGCCGTTCCAGCGAATGACGGCGAGCTGGCTCTCGCGGATGCTGCCCTGCCCGACCGCCAGCAGCGAGCCCATGCCCAGCTTGGCCATCTCGGCCTCGCCCAGGATCTCGACCTCGAGGCCAAGGGTCTCGAGCGTCTTCACCCGCGCTGCGAATTCCACGGGATGGAGGACGTTCGGCGGTTCGGAGACCAGATCGCGGGTGAAACTGACGGCGTCGGCCAGGGCGGCCAGCGGCGCGAAGGCGGCGAGCGCGGCGTCGGCCTGGGCGGTGACGATCACGGTCTTCAGAATCGACGGCTTCTTCTCGGCCGGCTCCTTGGTGCGGTACTTGTCGAAGCGGTAGCTGGCCAGGCGGACCCCGAGGGCGGCATGGGCCGCCAGGTCGGCGCCATCGACGGCTTCAACCCGCAGCAGTTCCAGGCCGGACGCCTTCACCGCGTTGTAGGCAGTGGCTGCGGCGTGCTCCGCGCCCAGGGCGCCGAAGGCCTCCCGCTTGCCTGCGCCCACCAGCACCAGCCGGGCGGCGTCCACGCCCTGGGGGGCCAGGATATCGAGCGTCTGGCCCTTGGCGCCGGTGAATCGGCTGGCCGCGACGGCCTGGCCCACTGCCCCGTCGTGCGTCTCGCCTTCGAACACGACGCGGGCGACGGCGGCCTTGCCGGGCGCGGCGGCGCCAGGAACGACGAACTCGATATCCATCGGTACTCTCTCTGAGGCTCTCGGTGCGGCCACGGTTCGGTTGTGTGGCGCGACGACGCATGGTTTAGAACAGGTCCGACGCCGGGGCGCGTCTAATTCTCGGGACTATCTGCTTTTCGCAAGATGCGCCTGATCGACCGATATCTCCTTCGCCAGCTCCTCGGGCCGGTCGTACTGGCGACACTGGCGCTGACGGCGGTTGCGCTGTTGAGCCAGAGCCTGGCCGGCCTCGACCTGATCGTGAACCAGCGGCAGAGCGCGCTCGTGTTCCTGAAGGTGACGCTGCTGTATATGCCGCAGCTCATCAACCTGATCCTGCCCATCGCGGTCTTCGTCGCTGCGCTGGTGGCGCTGAACCGGCTACACACCGAGCAGGAGATCGTGGTCTGCTTCGCTGGCGGCATGAGCCGCTGGCGGGTGATCTCGCCGGCCATCCGGCTGGCCTGCACCGTCGCGTTCCTGGCGCTGGTGATCAATATCTTCGTCCAGCCCCTGTCGTTCCGGACGCTTCGCCACGAACTGTTCCAGGTGCGCACCGACCTGGCCGCCACCCTGGTGCGCGAGGGCGAATTCACCGAACCCGCCCCCGGCCTGACGGTCTATGCCCAGAGCGTCGACGGCCAGGGCAACTTGCGCAACCTCTTCATCCACCAGACCAAGGCCGACGGCGGCAGCACCACCTATACCGCCGAGCAGGGGCGCGTCGGGCGCGCCCAGGGCCGGCCGGTGCTGTTCATGAAGAACGGCTCGAACCAGGAGTTTTCGGGCCGCGGCGTGCTCAACTACCTGACCTTCGACGAGTACATTTTCGATCTGGCCCCGCTGGCGAACTCGGACGAGCTGATCCACTACAAGCCGTCGGACCGCTACCTGCATGAGCTGTTCTTCCCCGACCTGCAGCAGGATTGGGAGCGGCGGAACCGGCTGGACCTGCTGGCCGAAGGCAATGCCCGCCTGGCTTCGCCGCTCTACAACATCGCCTTCATGGCGCTCGCCCTGGCGGCGATCATCGGTGGCGGATTTTCGCGCCTCGGCTATGTCCGCCGCATCGTGGCGATGGGCGCGATCGCCGCGCTGGTGAGGCTCGTGGGATTCCTGGTGCAGTCGGCCTGCGAGGACAATGCCTGGCTGAACATCGCCCAGTACGCCGTGCCCCTGCTGTGCGTCTGGGGCGGCATGGCGGCCATCTTCCGCCAGAAGGTCAGCCGCTTCATCGACATCAGCCGACCCCGCGCCGAAGGCGCCCTCGCCGGAGCCGGCGCGTGACGGGCCTGGGCCGCATCGAACGCTACGTCATCGGCTACATGCTGCTGGGCGTACTGACCTGGCTCAGCGTGATTAGCGCCGTCGTCATGCTGATCCAGTTCGTCGAACTGACCGGACAGGTGGGCACCCGGGCGGACGTCGGCGCCGACAGCATCCTGGGGCTGACGCTGCTGCGGGCGCCCTCGCTGATCCAGATCCTGCTGCCGTTCTGCTTCCTGTTTGGCGGGATCAGCGCCTTCGTGGGGCTGAACAGGCGCAGCGAGCTGGTCGCCATGCGGGCCGCAGGGATCTCGGCCTGGCGGTTCATCCTGCCCTCGGCCGGGGCGGCCTTTCTCCTGGGCGCGGTGGCGGTCGGCGGGATCAACCCCCTGGCCGCGACGCTGAACGCCCGGTTCGAGCTCGAGCGCGCCCGGATGATGGCCAACTACCTCGGCGACCAGCCACAGGACATCTGGCTTCGCCAGGGCGACGACACGAGCCAGATCGTCATCCATGCCAAGGCGCGGGACGCACGCCGCGGCGCCGTGACCCTGCGGGGCGTTTCGCTGTTCATCTACGAGAAGAACGAGCACGGCACGCCGGTCTTCCGCCGGCGTCTCGAGGCCCGCGAAGCGACCCTGATGCCCGGCTTCTGGCAGCTGAAGGACGTGCGCGAAGCCACCGCCGGCGATTCGTCGATTCGCTCGGATAGCCTGTCGATCCGGTCCACCCTGGATTCGGAGGCGGCCATGGAACGCCTGGCCTCGCCCGAAGCCATCGCGTTCTGGCGCCTGCCCAAGGCGATCCAACTCACCGAGCAGGCCGGCTTCTCGGCCTCGGGCTATCGGCTGAGGCTGCACCAGCTCCTGGCGACGCCACTGCTGTTCGCCGCCATGTCGATCCTGGCCGCGGCGTTCTCGCTACGGCTGGCGCGGCTGGGCGGGTTGGCGGGCCTGGCGGGCGCGGGCGTGGCGCTGGGTTTCGTGATGTTCTTCTTCAACCAGTTTGCGGGCGCGCTGGCCAAGGCCGACATCATTCCGCTGTTCGCGGCCGCCTGGACCCCAGGTGTGGTGGCCCTACTCGCTGGCGTGACGCTGCTTTGCTACACCGAAGACGGTTGAATCGTTCGCTTGCAGGGCTATGCATCGCAGGCCTGACACAATAGACGCCGCCAAGCGCTTCGCATTGCGCCAGAGGGGATCGATAGGGTTGATGAGTCCGCGCAGGCGTACGCCGCGATCCGCTGGCCAGCGCGCCCTCATGGCCGGCGCTGCCTTAGCCTTCCTGTGCACCGTCCCGGGCCACGCCCAGGCGCCTGCCGCCAAGCCGCCCAGCGCGGACGGGCTGCAGAAGGGGGAGATGTACATGGAAGCCGACGAGGTCGTCCGTGACGACGACGCCGGCGTCACCACCGCAAACGGCCACATCGAGGTCCGCTACAACGACCGCACCCTGCGGGCCGACAAACTGATCTACGACGACAAGTCCGGCGTGATCCGGGCGTTTGGCCATATCGTCATCGTCAACGCGGACGGTTCGTCCGAGTACGCCGACGAGATGGTGCTGGACGACCAGATGAGCGCGGGCGTGGCCCTGGGCTTCTCGGCGCGCCTGCAGGGCAACGTGAAGATCGCCGCCGCCAGCGCCGCCAAGCGCAACGACAACATCGAGGAGCTCAACCGGGCGATCTACACGCCCTGCGAGATCTGCGCGAAGGACGGTTCGCCCAAGACGCCCACCTGGTCCATCGCGGCCGAGCGGGTGGTCCGCGACAAGAAGCGGCGGATCGTCTACTACCGCAACGCACGCTTCCGGCTGTTCGGCGTCCCCGTCGCCTACCTGCCGGTCTTCTGGCACGCCGACCCGGCCGCCGAGCGCACGTCCGGTTTCCTGGTGCCCAAGGCTTCGGTGTCGGACCGCCGGGGCGTCTCCTACGAGCAGCCGTACTATTGGGCGATCTCGCCTTCGTCCGACCTGATCGTCAGCCCGCAGATCAATTCCAAGATCGCGCCGTTCCTGAACGGCGAGGTGCGCAAGCGCTTCTACTCGGGAGAGGTCGACCTCCGCTTCGGCTACACCCACGCCCGCGACTTCGACGGCAAGGGCAACGAGATCCCGGGCACCAGCACGGACCGCAGCTACGTCCTGGGGCGCGGCGCCTTCCAGATCGACGACAAGTGGCTGTGGGGCTTCACGGCAGAGCGGTCTTCGGACGACCTGATCTTCGACAAGTACGAGGTCGGCAAGGTCTACATCAGCCGCGGCCCCTATGTGGCGGACGACCGCCGGCTGATCTCGCAGATCTATTCGATCCGCCAGGACCAGCGTTCCTACTTCTCGGTCGCGGCCATGAGCATCCAGGGCCTGCGGCCGGGTGCAGTCAACCCGGTCACCGGATTCGCTTCGGGCGAGAACGACCGCGTGTTCCCAGTGATCGGTCCGCTGATCGAGGGGCACTACGAACCCGCGCCGACCGTGCTCGGCGGGCGTCTGCGCGTGCACACCAGCGCCGTCGTCCTCAGCCGCGAGCAGTCGCAGACCGATCTGACCCAGCGCCTGCCCGGCCTGGACAGCGCCAGGGCGACGGGCGAACTGGACTGGCGCCGTTCCTTCACCTCGGCAGGCGGCCTGCGGTTCGAGCCCTTCGTGAACCTGCGGGCCGACGCCTACCGGCTGGACGACATCCTGACCGGCGTGGGCTCGGCGACCCGCAGCGACGAGATGACCCGCGGCCTGGCGACGGCCGGCGTGGACATGACCTATCCGTTCTTCAAGCGGACCAAGGACGCCACGATCGTGCTGGAGCCGGTCGTGCAGGTCGCCGCCTCGCCGAACGCCAAGCAGGTGGTCGTCGGCCGCGATCCGACGACCGGGGACAAGGTCTACCTCAACGAGGATAGCGTCGCCTTCGAGTTCGACGAGACCACGTTGTTCCGGGCCAACAAGTTCCCAGGCTACGACCTCTACGAGGACGGCGTACGGCTGAACATGGCCGGCCGGGCGAGCGTCGTCTGGGACGATGGCCGCCGCGCCAATTTCCTGCTCGGCCGCAGCTTCCGGACCGAAGAGAACGCCGTCTTCAGCGACCGCTCGGGCCTTCGCACCAAGTCCTCGGACTGGATCGTGTCGGCCGACGCCCAGCCCGTGCGCGGCGTCTCGGTGTTCGCCCGCGCCCGCCTGGACAACGACAACCTCGGCATCCATCGCCTGGAAGCCGGCGCGAACGTCTACAACAAGCGCGGCAACGGCTTCGTCCGCTACCTGACCGACGACTTCGACATCAACGGCGTCAAGCGCGAGAACCTCGACCTCGGCGGCGAGCTGTACGTCGGCAAGAACTACGGCGTCAGCTTCTACGGCAACCGGGACCTGGCGCAGAATTCCTGGGTGATCCGCGATGTCGGCGTGTTCTACCGGGACGACTGCCTGCGAGTGGATGTGATCTATCGCCGGGAAGACACGATCATCGGTCGTCTGCTACCCAGCGAGTCCGTCTCCGTTCGCCTAACGCTCGCCACATTGGGCGGCTCATTCAGGTAGGATGGCGGGATCAAGTGCGCCACACCAAGGAAGACTACCGTCCATGATGCGTTATCTGACCGGTCCCACTGTGCGGAGCGCGGCATTCGCCTGCGCGCTGGCCGCCGTGGCCGCTGCGCCTCAGGCCATCGCGCAGCAGCCGGAAAGCGAGGCGGTCGGAACCGCGCCGCCCGAGACCGCCGCCCCGGCTGCGCCGCGGACACCCGCCGGCCTCACGGAATCGGTCGCCGCTGTCGTCAACGACGACATCATCTCGACCTACGACCTGGCGCAGCGCATGCGCCTGCTGATCGCCACCTCCGGCGTCCAGCCGACCCAGGACAACCTGGCCCAGTTCCAGCGCGAGGCGCTGGTCTCCCTCGTCGACGAGCACATCCAGTTCCAGGAACTGCGCCGCGTCGAGAAGGAACAGAAGATCGAGATCCTGGCCGACGACGGCGAGATCGACGAAGAGATCGCCGAGATGGCGCGCGGCAACAACATGACCGCCGAGCAGTTCCTGGGGTTCCTCAGCTCGCGCGGAATCGGCGTCGACACCCTGAGGCAACAGCTCCGGGCGCAGATGAGCTGGCAGCGCTGGCTGCAAGGACGCTATGGCAGCCGGCTGCGGGTGGGCGACGACCAGATCGCCGCGACCCAGGCCCTGCTCGCCTCCCAAGCCGCCAAGCCGCAATACAACATCGGCGAGGTGCTTATCGACGCCGGCCGTGTCGGCGGGATGGACCAAGCCATGGCCGGCGCCCAGCAGTTGGTCGCCCAGATGCAGAAGGGTGCGCCCTTCCCCGCCGTCGCACGACAGTTCTCGGCCCTGCCCACGGCGGCGAACGGCGGAGACGCCGGCTGGGTCAACGCCAGCGAGGTCCCGCCCGAGGTCCAGGCGGTGCTGGAGCAGTTGCGGCCCGGCCAGCTCAGCCAACCCATCCCGGTCAAGGACGGGGTCTATATTCTCTATCTCCGCGACAAGCGGGCCGGCGGCAACGCCACGCTGGTCAATCTGAAGCAGGTGGCGGTCAGCCTGCCGCAAACGGCCACGGCCGAGGACGAAACCGCCGCCCGCGCCAAACTCGCGGCGCTCAAGCCCCAGATCAAGGACTGCGCCGGCCTCGAGGCCGCCGTCGGCAAGGCGCCCGGCGTCGTGGCGGGCGACCTGGGCGAGGCCGAGATCGCCGACCTGGCGCCGGCGTTCCGCGACGCGGCTGAGAAGCTGAAGGTGAACGAGGTCTCCGACCCGATCCGCACGCCCGTGGGCCTGCACCTCGTCGCGGTCTGCGGCCGGCGAACGGCTGGCGCGGCCCAAGCGGACAAGGAACAGGTCGAGCGCCGCCTGCGCGGCCAGCAGCTCAGCATGATCGCCCGGCGCTACATGCGAGACCTGCGCAACTCGGCCACTATCGAGACGAAGTGAGGAACGGCCCGCTCGCCCTCACCCTTGGTGATCCGGCCGGCATCGGACCGGAAATCATCGTCAAGGCCTGGCGAGCGCTGAAAGACCAGGGGCCAGCCTTCTTCGTGGTCGGCGACGCGCGCGCCGTCGGCTCGGCGCCCACCTCGACCGCAGGGCTCGTGCGCCCCGTCTCGTCGCCGTCCGAGGTCGAGGCGATGTTCCCGACGGCGATCCCGGTCCTGGACCTGCCTCTGCGCGGCCCTGTGGTGGCTGGACAGCCAACGGCCGCCGCCGCGCCCGCCATCATCCAGTGGATCGAGACGGCGGTCGGACTGGCCCTGTCGAAGACGGTTTCCGGCGTCGTCACGGCTCCGATCGCCAAGGCGCCGCTATATGCCGCCGGCTTCAAGTTCCCCGGCCATACCGAGTTCCTGGGTGAGCTGACCTCTGCGGCGAGCTTCGACGGCGCACGCGGCCCGATCATGATGCTGGCCGCCGCGGACCTGCGCGTGACCTTGGTGACGGTTCACGAGCCGCTGTCGCAAGTCGCCGGCAGGCTCGACATCCAGTCGGTGGTCAACGCGGGGCTGGTGACCGCCCAGGCCCTGCGTCGGGATTTCGGGATCGCCCAGCCCCGGCTGGCCGTCGCCGGCCTCAACCCGCACGCCGGCGAAAGCGGGACCATCGGGCGCGAGGAAGTCGAGATCGTCGAGCCGGCCGTTCGCGCGCTCAAGGATCTGGGTATCGACGCCCGCGGCCCCTATCCCGCCGACACCCTGTTCCCGGCCGAGGTGCGCGCGACCTACGACGCGGCCGTCTGCCTCTACCACGACCAGGCGCTGATCCCGATCAAGATGCTGGACTTCTGGGGCGGCGTGAACGTGACCCTGGGTCTGCCCATCGTGCGCACTTCGCCCGACCACGGCACCGCCTTCGACATCGCCGGCCGGGGGAACGCGCGCCCCGACAGCCTGATCGCCGCCATCCGCCTGGCCGCCGAGATCGCACGGCGTCGGCCTTGAGCCTCGACAACCTCCCGACCTTGCGCGAGGCGCTGGAGACGCACGGCCTGTGGGCCAAGAAAGCGTTCGGCCAGCATTTCCTGCTCGATCTCAACGTCACGCGGAAGATCGCGCGGCTGGCCCAGGTGGGCGAAGGCGACCACGTCATCGAGGTTGGACCCGGTCCCGGGGGGCTCACGCGGGCCCTGCTGGAGACGGGTGCGCGCGTCACCGCTATCGAGATGGACGAACGGTTTCGGCCGCTGTTGCAGGACGTGTCCGACGCTGCGCCGCACCTTGCGCTGATCTTCGCCGACGCGCTCAAGGTGGACGAGGCGACCATTGCCGGCGGCCAGCCGGCCCACCTGGTTTCCAACCTGCCCTACAACGTGGGCACTCCGCTGCTCATCAAGTGGCTGACCGGTCCCTGGACCCCCGAATCCCTGACGCTGATGTTCCAGCGTGAAGTCGCGGACCGCATCACCGATGTGCCGGGGGCAGAGGCCTATGGTCGCCTGGCCGTGATCGTACAGGCGACCTGCAAGGCGCGGCGGGTGCTCGACGCCCCTGCCCGGGCTTTCACGCCGCCACCCAAGGTCGACTCCGCGGTCGTCCGCCTGGAACCGCTCGCCGAGCGCCCAAGCGCCGAGCGGCTGGAAGCGCTGCAGAAGGTCACCGCCGCGGCCTTCGGGCAACGGCGCAAGATGCTGCGATCCAGTCTGAAGGTGCTGGGCGGAGAGGATCTCATAGTCGCCGCCGGCCTGGACCCGCAGGCCCGCGCCGAGGTCATCCCGGTGTCCGGCTTCCTGGCGCTCGCCGACGCCTGGCTGAGCGCCAACCCCGCGCCGCGGGCGCGATAACCCCGCCTACCCCGCCGTCGGCGGCGCCGGCGGCATCCTCGGGAACTGCATCGCGCCGGGGTGAACGAGGTGCCACGGCTGGGCCTCGTCCATGAAGAGGTGCATGGCGGGGGTGAAGCTCGACGGATCATCCAGGGCGCCGACCTTCACCGGGATGAACGGCAACGTGTCGCCGTCGATCGCCGTGTAGAGCGGCGTGCCGCACTCCGGGCAGAACGCCCGGTCGACCCGGTTGCCGCTCTCGGCCGTGGTGGTGTGGACCTTCGGTTGGCCCTTGGTGACGCTGAAGCCGCCCTTGGGCGCAAGCAGGACGTAGTTCGGCGGGCCACCCGTGGCGTATTGGCAGGAGCGGCAGTGGCAAACACCCCCGCCCATCGGCTCGCCCTGGATCTTGAAGCGGATCGCGCCGCAGGCGCAGCCGCCTTCGATATCGCTCATGTCGTGCTCCTGGCTCAAGCCACCGGCTCGGGCGTCCTTTCCAGTACGAAGTCGTCGGGATTCGGCGCCAGGGTGGCCTGCCAGTAGTCGATCAGCCCGAAGGGCCAGTTCTGGCTCACCCTGCCGAAGCTGTTCTTGTACCAGCTCGAAACGTGCGGCGACCCCCAGGCCCAGCCGGTGTTCGCCTCATCGACCCGCCGATTGAAGTCATCGTGCACCGCCTTCTTGGGCTCCATCGCACGGGCGCCGGTTGCCGCCAGCAGCTTCAGGCAACCCACGATGTAGCGGACGGAGCATTCCGAGAAGAAGATGATCGAACCGTTGGCCACAATGTTGGTGTTCGGCCCGTAGGTGATGAAGAAGTTCGGAAAATCCGGCACGGTCATGCCCAGATAGGCTCGCGCGTCCCCGCCCCAGGCTTCGGCGTGCAGGTCGCGCCCGCCGCGGCCCTTCACCTTCAGGAACGACAGGAAGTTCGAGGCCTGGAAACCCGTGCCGTAGATCAGGACGTCGAACTCGTGCTCGACGCCGTCGGCCGTCCGCACACCCCTGGGCGTGATCTCGGCGACCTGGTCGGTGACCAGTTCGACGTTCTCGCGCTTCAGCGCCGCCACCCACACGCCGTTGTCCAACACCGCCCGCTTGCCGCCGAGCGGGTACTGCGGAATCACCTTGTCGATCAGGTCGGGGCGGTCGGTCATCTGCGCCCGCAGCGCGGCGGTGGCCATGTCGCGTATCATGGCGTTCTCGGGGCCAACGGCGGTCGGCGGCCCGGTCCATGCGGGGTCGGACTTCAGCATCGGCAGGAAGCCTTCTGTCGTCACCCAGAACAGCCAGAATCGGTACCACTTGTCGAAGTAGGGTACCTGCTCCAGCACCCACTTCATGTTGTCGGCGACGTCATGATGATAGTGCGGCGCGGGCAGCCCCCAGGGCGGCGTGCGCTGAAAGACGGTCAGTTTCGCCACGTCGGGAGCGATCTCGGGCACGAACTGATAGGCTGAAGCGCCGGTGCCGATCACGCCGACGCGCTTGCCCTTCATATCCACGTCGTGCCGCCATTCGGCGGAATGGAACGCGGGACCTTCGAAGCTGCCCAGACCCGTGATGTCGGGCATGCGAGGCCGGTTGAGCTGGCCCACGGCGGTCACGACGGCGTTGGCTTCGACGATCTCGGTCCTGCCGTCTCCGCCCCTCAGCGTCGCACGCCAGACCGCCCGCCCCTCATCCCAGACCAGGGTTTCGACCAGGGTCTCGAAACGGATGTGCTTCTTCAGGTCGTACTTCTCGGCGATGCCTCGGAAGTATTCCAGCAGCACCGGCTGAGGCGAGAAGTGCTGGGGCCACATATGGCTCGGCTCGAACGAGTAGCTGTACATGTGGTTGGGATTGTCGACCCGACAGCCGGGGTAGGTGTTCTCGAACCACGTGCCGCCGACGTCGGCATTCTTGTCCACGATCTGGAACGGCACGCCGGCCTGGCTGAGGCGGATGCCGGTGAGCAGGCCCGACATCCCGGCGCCGATCACCAGGACGTTGAGCTTCCGCGCCGCGGCTTTCAACTCCGACTGCTCGAACCGCGGATCCTTGGTGCTGTGGCCATCCAGCGCCAGTTCGTCGAACAGGAAGTCCACGTACTGTTCCGGGATCGGCACGCCGGCCACGAAGTCCATCTGCCGGCGCAACGTGGCGGTGTCGGGATTGGCCATCTGCACCGGCTTGCCGCCCAGATAGGCGCGGATGGCCTCCGCGGCGGCTTGGCGCGCCTCGTCCTGCCGCTCCGGCGGGATGCCGACTTCGGCGCGATCCATCGGATCGTAGACCGGCGTCCACTCGGGCCGGAGCCAGCTGGTGTCGCCGGTGATGTGGACGAGCGCAGTCAGCAGCGCCGGCAGATGCGCGTCCTTCAGCACCTCCTCCAGGTTCTCGGGAACGTCAGCCATCTTGATCCTGCCCATGTAGGTTATCGTCGTTCTTACACGGCAACATGAACCCCGCGGGCGCAGGGCGGAAGGCCTCACGTCACGTCAAGAACGGCCTTTTGCGCCGCGTGGATGCGAGCCATGACACCGTCCGGCAGCACCATGCCGGAGGCCTCGAGGTTCTCGACCAGATGCTCGGGCCGGGTTGCGCCGAACACGGCGGCGCTCACGCCACGATTGGCGAGAGCGTACGCCAGCGCCGCTTGCGACCCGGTCATGTCCGGCAGCCGGTGGAGGAAGCGGAAGCCACGGCCTCGGGCCAGTTCGCCGCGATGCCTGGCCAGCGCACGGGCGGCGTACCAGATATCCTGCGGGCCCCGCAGCCTGGCCCACAGCGGCTGGGTGTGGCCCATGGCGAGCGGCATCCCGGCCAGGACGCCCTTGCCGGCCGCCGCGGCGCGGGCGATCAGCGGTTCGCGTTCGGGGCGCAGGACGTTGTAGTCCACCATCACCGCATCGACCTGCGGCAAGCCAATGGCGTGCGTCACCACCGCGGGGTCGAAGCTGTTCAGCCCCACCGCGCGGACCAGCCCTCTGGCCTTGAGCTTCGCGAGGCCTGCCAGCATCTCGTCGTCCAGCTCCGCGATCGTCGGGCCGTGAAGCTGCAGCAGGCCGAGGACGTCCAATCCCAGGGTCTTGAGGCTGCGTTCCGCGCTCGCCGCCACCGCCGCCGGCGACATGTCGCGCCCAATCCGGCCTCCGCCCGCGTGATAGGTGCCGGCCTTGGTGGCGACCACGAGCCGCGAGTTGTCGCGCCCCCTGAGCGCCCGCCCGAGCCGCGGCTCGGCTTCGCCAGCGGAATAGCTGGCGCCGGTGTCGAACAGGGTGACGCCGCGGTCGATGGCTTCATGGACCAGCGCGACGGCGGCTTGCTCGTCGAAGCGCGGCTTGCCCCACCAGCTCGCGCAGCCGAACCCCAGCTCGGACACCGTCATCCCGGTGACGCCCAGCGGGCGATAGCGCATGCGGATCTACCTCCTGCTTCGAATGAGGCGCGAGGACTTGTCCTGCGAAGCTCCGTAGGAGCGAAGCAGGATGGTGGGCGGCGAGGGGTTCGAACCCCCGACCCCCTCGGTGTAAACGAGGTGCTCTAACCAGCTGAGCTAGCCGCCCGTGGGATGCTTCTAGATCATGTCGTGCGGCCACGCCTAGACCGCTCGGCCGCGCGCCTCGCTGGTATTCTCGTGGCTGAGCCACTTCGCGAAAAATCGGCCGATCACCAGGAAGACCACGGCGGCCCCGGCGGCGATGGCGGCGTGCATCAGCCAGAACTGGCTGGCGGGCATCTTTTCGAGCAGCGTGCCCAGAATGCCGACCACCTGGTTTCCGGCGAACAGGTGCAGGTAATAGATGCCGATGATCGTTCCGCCGACCGCCGCCGGCGCGGCCCGTGCATAGAGCGCCAGCGAGACCGGCAGCATGTTCGCGAAGGCGATGCTGTTCAGGATGTGGAACAGCACGCACCACCAGATGCTGACCTGGGCGCCGGTCTGCTCCGCGATGATGGAGCCTGCCGCCAGCGACAGGACCCCGGTGACGGCGATGAAGGCGCCGATCGTCAGCTTGCCGATCTCGTCCGGCTCCTTGAAGCGCGTGGCCCAGACGCGCCAGAAGACGACCATTCCGGCCAGGAACGAGACCGAGACCACGCTGTCCAGGGTGATCAGCCAGGTGGTTGGGACCTTCTCGCCGCGGAACGTCAGGTCGACGCTGCGGTCCGCCCAGACCAGGTAGGCGTTGAAGATCTGCTGGTTGCACAGCACCGAGGCCGACAGCACCGGCAGCAGCAGCACCAGCAGCGCGATCGTGCGCCCCTCCCCCGGCTGCAGTTTCGGGCGAGCGGCCCGCTGGACGCCCCGCAGCGGAGGATCGGGCGGCAAGTGGCGGCGGCCGGTCATGTAGACGACCAGGGCGATCAGCATGCCCACGCCGGCGACCCCGAAGCCGTAGTGCCACCCCACCTTCTCGCCCAGTGTTCCGGCGATCAGCGGCGCGGCGATGACCCCGGCGTTGATGCCGAGGAAGAAGATCTGGAACGCGTCGGCGCGACGCAGGTCGCCCTCGCCGTACAGCGAGCCCACCTGGCCCGCGATATTGCCCTTGAAGCAGCCCGTTCCGAGCACCAGGCAGAGCAGCGCCAGCAGGAACGAGACGTCGAACGCCATCAGGAAATGGCCCGCGGCCATCAGCAGGCCGCCCAGCAGGATCGTGCGCGTCTTGCCCAGCACCTGATCGGCGAGGATGCCGCCCAGGATCGGCGTCAGGTAGACCAGGCTGGAGTAGAGGCCGAAGATCGAAGACGCGATCGCCTGGGTCGAGGCGCCCGGATGGTAGACGAACTGAATGGCCCGCTCGAAGGCCGCGAAGCCGGCGATCCGCTCGATATGCGGCGTCAGCAGCAGCGTCTTGGTCATGTAGAGGACCAGCAGGGACTGCATGCCGTAGTAGGAGAACCGCTCCCAGGCTTCCGTGAAGGCGAGATAACCGAGCGCCTTCGGGTGGCCCATGAAGGCCACGTCGCTGTGGTCCGCGGTCGTGCTCGCCATCGAATTCTCCAGGGTCCCGAGCGTACTTAGAGGGAATAGCCCGGCTTTATGAAAGCCGCGATCAGCACCGAAAGCCCGATCAGCGCGAACACCATGGCCGCCGCGATGCGGACGTAGCGGAGCGGAACGGCCCTGGTCGCCGCTTCGCCCAGCAGGACGGCGGGGACGTTGGCCAGCATCATGCCCAGGGTCGTGCCGGCCGCCACCACGGCGATGTCCCTGAACCGGGCGGCGAGCAGCGTGGTGGCGATCTGGGTCTTGTCGCCAATCTCGACCAGGAAGAACGCCACCGCGGTCGTGAGGAACACGCCGCCCGCGGTGCGCTCACCGGCCGCCTCGTCGTCCTGGTCGGGGATCAGCGCCCAGGCCGCCATGGCCAGAAAGCCCACCGCGACCAGGATCTGGAACGCCGGGCCGCTCAGCCATTTCGCCACCACGAACCCGACCGCGGCGGCGCCGGTGTGGTTCAGGATCGTGGCGACCAAGATCCCCAGGACGATCGGGACTGGCCGGCGGAAGCGCGCGGCAAGCATGATCGCCAGCAGTTGTGTCTTGTCGCCGATCTCGGCGACGGCCACGAGGCCGGTGGAAATGAGGAACGGTTCCAAGGGAGGTGCTCTGGGACGCGGCTGGACACGACGACGCAAAACCTCCGCCGCGCCCGTGGGCTAAGGAGGCCGCATCGTCGGTCTCGCCAATCCGGACCCGAATGGTCCGCCGCACGCGCCATGATCCCGAAGGAGCAAGTCTGTTGACGCGGGCTCCGCTGAAGCGCGGACGGCTACTCCCCGAAGAGACCCCTGTCCTAGCCGCTCCGGCTCCGGAGACCAAATGGAAACGCGGTCGGGCGCCTCAGGTGTTCAGCGTGCTCTTCAGCGAGTCGCCTACGCGGAAACGACAGGTTTGCAGGGCCGGCCGCCTGACCTTTTCCCCGGTCTTGGGATTGCGCGCCATGCCGGCGGCTCGCTGTACAGGCACGAAACTGCCAAAGCCCACCAGACGGACCTGCTTGCCCGCCTTCAGCGACGTCGAGACGGAGTCCATGAAGGCGTCCAGCGCCTCTTTGGCCTGAGCCTTGTTCAAGCCCGCCTTGTCGGCGATCGCCGAGACGAGTTCCGTCTTGGTCATGTGCGTCTGCTCCCGGCCCAATTCATTGTTGGCGTGGAGAGTCTTGGGCCGCGCCCGCCTACGCCTTGTCCGAATTCAGGCATGGGAAAGCGCGGCCGTCAAACGGCAGCGGCGCGGGAATCGCTCCCGCGCCGCGCCTTTTTCACAGAAGCCTATCGCTTCCCGCGCAAGGCGGGTCACGATCCCCGGCTTTCGAACTAGTGGAGACCCACCGCGTCCGTGGCGTCGTCCGCCTCGACCGCGACAGCCACCGGCGCCGGCTCGGTCCATTCGATCGCCACCGGCAGGCGGGTCAGGGCCTTGGCCAGGACCTCGTCCATGGTGTTGACCGGAATGATCTCGAGCGCCGACTTCACGTTGTCCGGGATGTCGGCCAGATCCTTCTCGTTCTCCTGAGGGATCAGCACGGTCTTGACCCCGGAGCGTAGGGCCGCGAGCAGCTTTTCCTTCAGCCCGCCGATGGCGGTCACCCGGCCCCGCAGCGTGACTTCGCCGGTCATGGCCAAGTCGGCCCGGATCGGAATGCCCGTCAGGACGGAGACGATGGCGGTGGCCATGGCCGCGCCGGCAGACGGGCCGTCCTTCGGCGTGGCCCCGTCGGGAACGTGGATGTGGACGTCGGTCCGCTCGAAGACCGGCGGCTCGATGCCGTACTTCGTCGCGCGGCTGCGGACATAGCTGTTCGCCGCCGAGATCGACTCCTTCATCACCTCCTTCAGGTTGCCCGTGATGGACATGCGGCCCTTGCCCGGCATCTTGACCGCCTCGATGGTCAGGATGTCGCCGCCGAACTCGGTCCAGGCCAGGCCGGTGATGATGCCGACCGCGTCCTCCGCGTCCGTCTCGCCGTAGCGGTACTTCTTGACGCCGGCGTACTTGGCGAGCCGCTCGTCGTCGATGGTGATCGACGTCACGTTCTCGCGCGGCAGATCGCGCACCGTCTTACGCGCCAGGTTGCCCAGTTCGCGCTCGAGGCTCCGGACACCGGCTTCGCGCGTGTAGTAGCGGATGAGGCCGCGGATGGCGTCTTCCGGCACCACGAACTCTTCCGGCTTCAGGCCGTGGTCCTTGGTCAGCTTCGGCAG
>DASVNS010000184.1:0-3085 GCA_036383735.1 Phenylobacterium sp.
AGCCCCGCGAGAAGACCCTCACCGACGGCGAGATCGAGGGGCTGTCCGGCCGGATCGTCGCCGCGGCGGAGAAGGCGGTGGGCGCGAAGCTGCGCTCATAGCCAGATTTTTCCTCTCCCGCTTGCGGGGAACCGCCCGCCGAAGAGCGGGGGGTGGAGCGGGCACGCCTCACGCTCGATAGATGGATCAACCGCTCAGGGATTCGGCGGATAGGGCCTGCCCTTCCCACCCCTCGCTCTTCCCCCGACTCAAGGTCGGGGTCGGCGAGCGGTCCCCCCTTCCCGCCCTGGCGGGAAAGGAAAAATCAGAACGGGATGATGTTCCGCTTCCGGGTGTAGGCGAGGTAGCCCACGTTGGCGCCCAGGCGCACGCCGACGCCGGCGCGGATCGGGGCCAGGGTGACGTCCTCGGCGCGCTGGTAGTTCACGCCCAGGCCGCCGATCAGATAGGCCGAGCCCTCCACACCGGGATAGCGCTGGAAGATCACTTCCGGGACCTGCAGGTTGTAGCAGAGGGTGAAGACCCGGCTGGCGTTGCCGCCGAAGTCCCAGCCGGCCGAAGGGCCCTGCCAGAACACTTCCATCGGCTGGCGATCCTTCATGTAGAGCAGGCCCCGCCCATAGCGCAGGCCGAACACGATGGCGCCGGAGCCCTCTTCTCCCGCGATATAGGCCGTGGGCCGCCCATTGCTGGCGAACAGCCGCTCGACCGCAGCGCCCGCCGCCTCGGCGGTCACGCCCAGGAAGTCGGACACGCCGTTGACGATCTCGTCCTGGCTGTAGGTCTTCGCGCCCTCGCCGCCGGTCGGGCCGGCCGAGGGATAGGCGGGTGAGCTGTTGGGCGGGGGCGGCGCTTCCGCCGGCGGCAGCTGGGTCGGCTGCTGGGCCCGCGCGATCGCTGGAGCCCCCAGGGTCGCGAGGCCCGTTACGATGAGTGTGCGGCGGTCCATGGCGTTTCTCGCCTCCGAAAGTGTCAGCCGTGCCCAGCGCCTTTCGATGCGCGAGTCCGCCTTAACGGGCGATTAACCACGTTGGCGCGGCGGTTTCGCGGCGCGGCGCGACATGGCCGCCGCTATATCGCGGGCGCGAATGTGCTAGAGGGCGCCCCATGACGACCCCGCTTTCGCACATCCGCAACTTCTCGATCGTCGCGCACATCGACCACGGCAAGTCCACGCTCTCGGATCGCCTGATCCAGGAGACGGGCGCACTCACCCAGCGCGAGATGACCGAGCAGGTGCTCGACAACATGGACATCGAGCGCGAGCGGGGGATCACCATCAAGGCCCAGACGGTCCGCCTGGAGTACAAGGCCGACGACGGCGAGACCTACGTGCTCAACCTGATGGACACGCCGGGCCACGTGGACTTCGCCTACGAGGTGAGCCGCAGCCTGGCCGCGTGCGAGGGCTCGATCCTGGTGGTGGACGCCTCGCAAGGGGTCGAGGCCCAGACGCTGGCGAACGTCTACCCGGCCATCGACAACAACCACGAGATCGTCCCGGTCCTGAACAAGATCGACCTGCCGGCCGCCGAGCCCGACCGGGTGCGCCAGCAGATCGAGGACGTGATCGGCCTGGACGCCTCGGACGCGGTGGAATGCTCCGCCAAGTCGGGCATCGGCATCCACGACGTGCTGGAGGCGGTGGTCAAACGCCTGCCGCCGCCGAAGGGAGACCGCGATGCGCCGCTAAAGGCCCTGCTGGTCGACGCCTGGTACGACCCCTACCTGGGCGTCGTCGTGCTGGTGCGCGTGGTCGACGGCGTGCTCAGGTCGGGCCAGCGCATCCGCATGATGCAGCAGGGCTCGACCCACCTGATCGACCGGATCGGCTATTTCCGGCCGAAACGCACCGAGGTGGACGAACTCGGGCCCGGCGAGATCGGCTTCATCACCGCCCAGATCAAGGAAGTGGCCCACGCCGCGGTCGGCGACACCATCACCGACGAGCGCAAGCCCGCCACCGTCGCCCTGCCCGGCTTCCGCGAGGTGCAGTCGGTGGTGTTCTGCGGCCTGTTCCCGGTGGACGCGGCCAAGTTCGAGGACCTGCGCGCCGCCATCGGCCGCCTGCGCCTGAACGACGCCAGCTTCACCTACGAGATGGAGACCAGCGCCGCACTGGGCTTCGGCTTCCGCTGCGGATTCCTGGGCCTGCTGCACCTGGAGATCATCCAGGAGCGTCTCAGCCGCGAGTTCGACCTGGACCTGATCGCGACGGCGCCCAGCGTGGTCTACAACATCAAGATGACCGACGGGTCGGAGGTCCACCTCCACAACCCCGCCGACCTGCCCGATCCGGTGAAGATCGGCTCCATCTCGGAGCCCTGGATCAAGGCCACCATCTTCACCCCCGACGAGTACCTGGGAGCGATCATCAAGCTGTGCCAGGATCGCCGCGGCCAGAAGCGTGAACTCAGCTATGTCGGCGCGCGCGCCATGGTGATCTACGACCTGCCGCTGAACGAGGTGGTGTTCGACTTCTACGACCGCCTGAAGTCGATCTCGAAGGGCTACGCCTCGTTCGACTACACGATCGAGGAATACCGCGAAGGCGACCTCGTGAAGATGTCGATCCTGGTCAACGCCGAGCCGGTCGACGCGCTATCCATGCTGGTCCACCGCGACCGCGCCGAGAACCGCGGCCGCGGCATGGTCGAGAAGATGAAGGAACTGATCCCGCCGCACATGTTCCAGATCCCGATCCAGGCGGCGATCGGCGGCCGGATCATCGCCCGCGAAACGGTGCGGGCGCTGCGCAAGGACGTGACGGCCAAGTGCTATGGCGGCGACGCCAGCCGCAAGCGCAAGCTCCTCGACAAGCAGAAGGAGGGCAAGAAGCGCATGCGCCAGTTCGGCAAGGTCGAGATCCCGCAGGAAGCCTTCATCGCCGCGCTGAAGATGGACGAGAATTAGCGCCTGACGGGCCGTGACAGGCGCGATTTCCACCGGTGTCATCAAGTCAGTTTGGGCGTGGTGGCATGAGCGTCTCTGAGGATGGCGTTGGCGATGATGACGAGCTTACGGGCGACGGCGGTCAGGATGAGCCGCTTTGGCTTGCCGGCGGCCAGCAGTCTCGTGGCGAAGG
>DASVNS010000185.1:0-6663 GCA_036383735.1 Phenylobacterium sp.
GGCCAGGTCCGTGGCCTCGAAGGGCAGGATCAGGGTCGGCGCGTCCAGGCTGGCGGCGACCGCTTCCAGAGCCTCGAGCCGGCGCCCCGAAAGGACCAGCGCCGCCCCGCGAGCCGCCAGGCCCCGCGCGAGCGCCTCGCCGATCCCCGAAGAAGCTCCTGTGACCCAAGCGGTCCGGTCTCGATAGTCCATGGATCTTTCCTCATTGTTCGGCGCAGGAGTAGCAAGGGTTGGCAGTTGCGTCATCGGGGACGATCCGATCGGTCGCGAGCCGACGGCTCTGGCCCGACACCTCAGCGTTCCTTGGTGAAGCCCAGGACGTCCTGCATGTCGTAGAGGCCGGCGGGTCGGCCGGCGAGCCAGCGCGCGGCGGCGACCGCGCCCCGGGCGAACAGGCCCCGATCGCGGGCGGAGTGGCTGAGCGTCAGGATTTCGTCGTCCGCAGCAAAGGTCACGCTGTGTTCGCCGATGATGCCGCCGCCGCGGAGCACCGAGAAGCCGATCTCCTGGACCGGCCGCTCGCCGGTGATGCCGTCGCGGGCGCGCCGGCCCACCTGGGACAGGCTGACCCCCCGCCCCTTGGCCGCCGCCTCCCCCAGCATCAGCGCGGTTCCGGATGGCGCGTCCACCTTGTGGCGGTGATGGGCCTCGAAGATCTCGATGTCATAGGTCTCCGCCGGCAGCGCGCGAGCCGCCTGAGCCACGAGCCCCATCAGCATGTTGAGGCCCAGGGAATAGTTGCCCGCAAAGACGATAGGCGTCTGTTGCGCAGCCTCGGCGATGGCCTCGCGCTGGGCGTCGCTCGCGCCGGTCGCGCCGATCACCAGCGCCACGCCCTTGCCGGCGGCCTGCCGGGCCAGCTCGACCGAGGCGGCAGGGGTCGTGAAGTCGATGACGACGTCGGCCGCGGCCAGCGCCTCGAACGCAGTCACCAAGCCCTCACCTTCCGCGCCCGGCCGGTCGAAACGGGCGACGAGGCTCATCGAGGGATCCGCCTGTACGGCGGCGTTCACGGCCTGGCCCATGCGGCCCAGGGCGCCGGCGATGGCGATCTTGATCGGGACGGCGGACAGGGCGGTATCTCCAGGCTCTCGCGCCACTAGTTCTCGCGCGGCGCGCGCCGGGTCAATGGGCCGGGCGCCGCGTCATGCCTTGACCGCATAGTCCTTGAGGATGCCCAGCGGCACGATGGCCAGGGTCTCCTCGTGCGTGCTCTCGAGAACCACCTGGGGCGCTGCGCCCGCGTCGAGCGCCTCCTTCCAGCGCGGCGCGCACAGGCACCAGCGGTCGCCCGGCTTCAACCCCGCAAAGCCGAACTCGGGCCGCGGCGTCGACAGGTCGTTGCCCACGCTCCTGGAATAGCTGAGGAAATCGGCCGTCATCACCGCGCAGACCGTGTGCAGGCCCACGTCGTGCGGGCCGGTCTCGCAACAGCCGTTGCGGAAGAACCCGGTGACCGGGTCCAGCGAACAGGGAATCAGCTCGCCGCCCATCACGTTGCGGGCGCGGAGGTCGTAGCGGATGGGGCGCGTAGCCATGGACGCATCCTAACCGCTAAGACTTGCGGATCGCCATGTGCGAGGAGCCGAAATCCAAATGAACCCCATCGTCCGCCCACGTCGCAGCGCCCTTTACCTGCCGGCGTCCAATGCGCGCGCGCTGGACAAGGCGCGCACCCTGCCCTGCGACGTGGTGATCCTGGACCTCGAAGACGCCGTGGCCCCCGAGCTCAAGGCCGAAGCGCGAATGGGCGCCATCGAGGCGGTGAGGGCCGGTGGCTTTGGCGGCCGCGAGGTGGTGATCCGCGTGAACGGCCTGGATACCCCATGGGGCGCCGAGGACCTGGCGGCGGCGGCGGCCGCAAGGCCCGACGCGGTGCTGGTCCCGAAGGTATCGGCGCCGGAAGACCTCGCGGCGGCCCGGGCGCGGCTGGGCGAGCATCTGCCGATCTGGGCGATGATCGAAACCTGCGCCGCCATTTTCCGGCTGGAGGCCCTGGGCGCGGCGTCCGTCAACGTCGGCGTCGAGGCCTGGGTGATGGGCTCGAACGACCTGGCGAAGGAGATGCGCTGCGCGCTCACCGTGGATCGCGAACCGTTGCTGACGGCGTTGTCCATGAGCCTGATGGCGGCGCGCGCGCATCGGCTGACGATCCTGGACGGCGTGTTCAACGAGATCGCCGACGCCGAAGGCCTGGCCCGACAGTGCGCCCAGGGCGCCGCCTTCGGATTTGACGGCAAGAGCCTGATCCATCCGAGCCAGGTGGACCCCGCCAATGCCGCCTTCACCCCGGATCCCAACGCCGTGGCCTGGGCGCAGACGGTGGTCGGCGCGTTCGAGCAGCCGGAGAACGCCGGCAAGGGCGTGCTGAAGGTGGAAGGCCGCATGGTGGAGCGACTGCACTTCGCCGAGGCGGAGCGCCTGCTGGGCGTCGCGGAAGCCATCGCCGCGCGGACCGCTGCATGAAGCGCTCGGCCGCGCTGATCGCCCTCGGGTTCGTGGCTCTTGCCGCGTCCACGGCGCAGTCGCAGGTCCGCGCGGCCGACCCGATCGACGCCCTGCTGCGTCCGCTGATCAAGGACGCCGACGTGGAGGAGCCCGATACCGCCTCCACCGGCTCGGCTGTGGAGCCTGACCCCGATCTGCCGCCGACCCCGCAGGCCTACCGCGCCTATGTCAGGCCGGCGAACCCGACCCTGACCGCTCCTGTCTTCATCGACGAGACGGGCAAGAACCCGGACGCGCCGGCCACCCCGACCGAAGCGGCCTACGATAGCCGGCTGCTCTCGTCCGCAGCTTCCGCGCAAAGCTTTCAGGGTCCGCTGGACGGCGGCTGGACACTCTTGGCGGGTAGCCAGCCGCTGTACGCCTTTGAGCTCGCCGATCGGAACGGGGCCGTCGAGGGCGCCTGGCGTGACCTGCGACGGGCGGGAGCCCTCGATGCCTGGGGCTTTTTCGAGATCGTCGAGCGCAATGGCGGCGACCTTACCTTCCGCTTCGCCGGTGGAGTGGTGGCGGTGCTGCACCTGCGGGGCGGGCGTTGGGCAGGCGAACTGAGCGGCGCAGGCTTGCGCGAAGCGGTCAGCCTGACGCGGCGGGGGCCGTAAGGTTCGGAATGGCGCGAAATCGACCCGGTTTAGACTGTATCTAAAAATGGCTTGCGACCGCCTCCGATTTCGATGTATCTAAAATTCAGACATATCGAAACAGGATCTAAATCAGATGCACAGACACTTCCACGAACACCGCCGCCACCATAGCCGGCATGGCTGGGGCGGACGCATGGGTCACCATGGCGAGGGACGCGAGCCGGGCGAACGCCGCGGCCGTTTCGGACGCTTCTTCGAGCACGGGGACCTGCGGATGGTCGTCCTGGCCATGCTGGAGGAACAGCCCCGCCATGGGTACGAACTGATCAAGGAGCTGGAGGAGCGCACCGGCGGCGCCTATCGCCCCTCGCCCGGGGTGGTCTATCCGACCCTGGCGATGCTGGAGGACGAAGGCCTCATCCGCCAAACCGAGGCCGAGGGTGGTCGCAAGCGCTTCCAGATCACCGACGACGGCAAGGCCGAGCTGGATCGAAGCCGCCCGGCCGTCGCGCAGGTCTTCGGCCGCATGGAGGACGCCTCCCGCCACGCCAGCCCCGGGCGCCCGCGCATCGGCCGCGCGATGCTGAACCTCGGCATGGCGCTGAAGAACCGGATGAGCCGGCCGGTCAGCCCCGAGGACCTCGACCGCATCGTCAACATGATCGACGACACCGCCGCGGCCATCGAGAAGACCTGATCGCCGCCGGCCCATCGGCCCGCCGCAGCGGGCGGCGTGCGGTTTCCGCGGTTCTGCCCTATATAGCCGCCCCCATGACCCGTCCGTTCCTCAAGATGAACGGGCTCGGCAACGACTTCGTCGTGATCGAGACCCGCACCGCCCCCTTCGCCCCCACCGCCGCCGAGGTGCGCGCCATTGCGGACCGGGCCAGCGGCGTCGGTTGCGACCAGCTGATCGTCATCGAGAAATCGGAAGACGCCGATGCGCGGGTGCGGTTCTGGAACGCCGATGGCGAGGAGGTCTCGGCCTGTGGCAACGGCACGCGCTGCGTCGGCTGGCTGCTGATGCAGTCGTCCGGCAAGGACGAGGCGGTGATCGAGACCAAGGCCGGCCGGCTGGTCGCCACCCGCGCCGGCGACCGGCTGGTCAGCGTCGACATGGGTGAGCCCGGCCTCGACTGGACGCAGATCCCGCTGGCCGAGGACCACGACACCGCCGGTCTGGACGTGCTCCTCTATCACCACGCCGACCTGATGGCGCCCCCCGGCTGCGTCTCGATGGGCAATCCCCACGTGGTCTTCTTCGTGCCCGAGGTGGACGCGGTCCCGATCGCCAAGATCGGGCCGGCGATCGAGAAGCACCCGCTGTTTCCCGAGCACGTGAACGTGGGCTTTGCCGAGATCGTGGACCGCGAACACATCCGGCTGCGGGTCTGGGAACGCGGCGCCGGCCTGACCAAGGCCTGCGGCACCGGCGCCTGCGCCGCCCTGGTCGCCGCCTCGCGGCGCGACCTGGTGGGCCGTCACGCCACCCTCGAGCTGGACGGCGGCGAGTTGCACATCGAGTGGCGCGAGGACGGCCATGTGGTCATGACCGGCCCGGCCGCCGTGGATTTCATGGGCGAGCTGCCTTGAACGACACCGATGCCCCGCGGTCGCGCCGCTGGTGGATCGCCCTGCTGCTGAACGCCATCCTCCCGCCGATGGGCTACGCCTATGCCGGCGCCTGGAAGATGGTGGCCGCGACCGTCGCCGGTCTGATGGCGGGCGCGGTGGCGGTGAACGAATGGACGCTGGCCTCGCCGCCGGGCGTCTACCGCTACGGCCCGCAAGGGATGCTGGTCGGCGCCGCGGTCGCGGCCGCGCTCTTCGGCCTGCACGCGGCCTGGCTCGCTTGGCGGGCGCCCGCCAAGGCGGGGCGGCCCAGCAAGCTGGCCCTGCTCTACGTCGCGCCGTGGGTGCTGCTGCTCGCCGCCAACATGCTCTACAGCGCCTATGGGCCACACCCCACCTACAACATCGTCTCTGCCGCCATGGAGCCGACGCTGAAGGAAGGCGACATCGTCATGGTCGACGGGGCCCGCGCCGAGTGCGGCCGCGGCGGCATGAAGGTGGGCGACGTGGTGGTGTTCCGCCGCCCTGACACCGCAGCGCCCTACATGCGCCGGATCGTGGCCGGTCCCGGCCAGACCGTGGGCATGCAGGCCGGCCTGCTGGTCATAGACGGTCAGCCGCTGGGGCGCAGGCCCCTCGGATCCGCGGCCATTCCGGGCATGCCGCACCGCGCGACCGAGTTCGAGGAGACCCTTCCGAATGGCGTGCGCCATCGGGTGTATGACCTCGGCCCGGACGGTGAGCTGGATCAGATGGCCGCGACGACGCTGCCCGCAGGTTCGTGGTATCTGATGGGCGACAACCGCGACAAAGCGGCGGATTCCCGAGCGAAGGGCCCCGTGCCCGGCCGGGACATCTGCGCAGTGGCGCTGAAAATCGTCTATGCGAAGGACATGAGCCGTGTCGGCCGACGCCCCTGAGGTCAAGACGGACGCCGTCGATATCGTCACGTTCGGCTGCCGGCTGAACGCCTACGAGAGCGAGGTCATCCGCAAGCGGGCGGCCGAGGACGGGCTCAGCGACGCCATCGTCTTCAACACCTGCGCGGTGACCGGCGAGGCCGTCCGCCAGGCCCGCCAGGCGATCCGCAAGGCCAGGCGGGAGCGGCCGGGCGCCCGGCTGATCGTCACCGGCTGCGCGGCCCAGATCGACCCCGCGGCCTTCGCCGCCATGCCCGAAGTGGACCTGGTGCTTGGCAACGCCGAGAAGAGCCAGCCCGGCGCCTATGCCGCGCCGGCGCTCGAACCCGGCGTCGAGCCGATGCGGGTCCGCGTCAACGACATCATGAGCGTGCGCGAGACCGCCGGTCATCTGATCGACGGACTGAAGGACCGGGCGCGCGCCTATGTCGAGGTCCAGAACGGCTGCGACCATCGCTGCACCTTCTGCATCATCCCCTATGGCCGCGGGAACTCGCGGTCGGCCGCAGCCGGCGAGGTGGTCGAACAGGTGCGTCGCCTAACCGCCGAGGGCTACCGCGAGGTGGTGCTGACCGGCGTGGACGTGACCAGCTGGGGCGCCGACCTGCCCGGCCAGCCGACCCTGGGCCAGCTGGTGGCGCGGATCCTGAAGCTGGTCCCGGAGCTGCCGCGCCTGCGCCTGTCGTCTATCGACGCCGCTGAGATCGACCCGGACCTGATGCGCTGCCTGGCCATGGAGCCGCGCTTGATGCCCTACCTGCATCTGTCGCTGCAGGCGGGCGACGACATGATCCTGAAACGGATGAAGCGTCGCCACAGCCGCGCCGACGCCCTGAAGCTGGTCGCCGAGGTTCGCGCGGTGCGGCCGGACGTAGCCTTCGGCGCCGACCTGATCGCCGGGTTCCCCACCGAGACCGACGAGATGTTCGAGAACTCGATCCGACTGGTCGAGGAGGCGGGGCTGGCCTTCCTGCACGTCTTCCCGTTCAGCCCGCGCCCGGGCACGCCGGCCGCCCGGATGCCGGCGGTGAAGCGCGACGTGGTCAAGGCCCGCGCGGCGCGGCTCAGGGCGGCCGGCGAGG
>DASVNS010000186.1:0-1962 GCA_036383735.1 Phenylobacterium sp.
GCCCACTCGCCTTCGCCAGGCTGGTCCGTACCAACCTCATGCACCGGCGGCCCATCGATCAACTGCTCAAGCCACCCAAACCCGCCATCTCAGACCCGCGCCAACTCCAGCTCCACCTTCTACTCACCTGAACCGGACAGCCGTGGGTCAAGCCCGGGGATGACGAGCAGGAGGAGGGGGGGCGAAGGGTTATTTTCTCAACCGCCGGATCGCATCCGCCAGCGGCCGTTCGGCGTCGCAGTAGTCCGCCCAGGCCTTGGTCTTCTTCAGCAGCGCCGGCGCCGTGCGGATGGTCCAGGCTTTAGGGTCGAGGCCCTTCTTCACCTGGCTCCAGTTGAGCGGGAAACTGACCGGCGCCAGGGGCCGGGCGCGCGGCGACAGCGAGGCCACCGCCGTCGACAGCCGGTCGTTGCGCAAATAATCGAGGAAGATCCGGCCCACCCGCTTGGCCTTGGCCATGTTGACGACGTAGCGGTCGGGCGCATCCGCGGCGATCGCCAGGCAGACGTCACGGGCGAACGTCTTGGCGGTCGGCCAATCGGTCTTGCCCCTGCCGTCCTTCAGGGGGGTGACCACGTGCAGGCCCTTGCCGCCCGTGGTCTTGCAGAAGGCCGCGAGACCCAGCGCGTCCAGCCGGTCCTTCACCTCCCTGGCCCCCTCGATCACCCGGTCGAACGGAATGTCCTCATCGGGGTCGAGGTCGAAGACCAGGCGGCCTGGCGCCTCCGGCTGGTCGGGCTGGCAGTTCCACGGGTGAAATTCCACCGCGGCGACCTGGGCCAGGGCCGCCAGGGCCTCGATGCGATCGATCTGCAGGTAGGGCTTGTGGTCGCCAAACACCGTCACCTCGGTGAGCAGGGCCGAGGAACCCTTGCCCGCATGGCGCTGGAAGAACCGCTCGCCGCCCAGGCCGTCCGGCGTACGGATGATCGAGCAGGGCCGGCCCTTGATATGCGGCATCATCCACGGTCCGACGGCCTCGAGGTACCGGGCGAGCTCCAGCTTGGTGACCGGCTGCCCCTGCCCGTCGTCCGGCCACAGCGGCTTGTCAGGGTTCGAGAGGCTCACGCCCATCACGACGGAAGCGCCGCGCTTGGGGGCCGTCTTCGTGGCGGGCCTCGGTTGCGCCAGCTCCGCCTTCTGCGCCGGCTGCGGGGTTTCGGCCGCGACCTCGCGGGCCGGCTTGTCCTCTCGCAATCCCTTGAAGGCGCCCTGTCGCACCATGCCCGACGTGGTGAAGCCGGCGAACTCGATTTCCGCCACCAACTCGGGCTTGGCCCAGTGGACGTTGGCCTCCTTGCGCGGCGCGCGCGGGCCGGAGAACGGGCTTTTTTCAGCCGCCACCCGTTCCAGCCGAGGCAGCACCAAGGCCACCTTCTCGCGGCCGAAGCCTGTGCCCACGCGCCCGACGTAGACCAGTTTGTCGTCGCGGTTCACGCCCACCAGCAGGGAGCGGAGCTGTCCCGGCTCGCCCGTCCAGCCGCCAATCACCGCCTCGTGGCCCGCGCGGCATTTGGACTTCAGCCAGCCCTCGCTGCGATCCGACCGGTACGGCGCATCCAGCCGCTTGGAGACGATCCCTTCCAGCGACATGCGACAGGCCGATTGCAGGACCGCGTCGCCGTCGGTCTCGAAATGGTCGACGTAGCGGATGCGCCGCCGTAACGCCTTGCCCGCCGCCCGGATCACCGCGTCCAGCCGCGCCTTGCGCTCGCGCAGGGGCCGGTCGCGCAGGTCTTCGCCGGCGACGAAGAGGGCGTCGAAGGCGAAGAAGATCAGATCGTCCGTCCGGCCTTCCGAGAGCGCGGCCTGCAGGGCGGGGAAATCCGGCGCGCCGTGGGCATCCAGGGCGCAGGCTTCACCGTCGTAGAGACCATCCGGCATTGTGGCGGCAGCGCTGGCGATGGCGCGGAACTTGGCCGTCCAATCCAGGCCCTTGCGCGTTTTAAGCGTCGCCTTGCG
>DASVNS010000187.1:0-16046 GCA_036383735.1 Phenylobacterium sp.
GCTGGGCTCGCACCTGGAGTTCGTCAACAAGCTCCAGGACTCGATCGACGCCGGTATCGGCAACCTCGTCGACGCCGACCTGGCGAAGGAAAGCGCCAAGCTCCAGGCTCTGCAGACCAAGCAGCAGCTCGGGGTCCAGGCCCTCTCCATCGCCAACCAGTCGTCGTCCATCCTCCTCGGCCTCTTCCGCTAAGGGTCCGCGCCGCGGAGCCTTCCGGCTCCGCGGCCCTTCACTTGCGTCGGCGGGCAGGGGAGATCCTGTCCGCCGCTCGCTTTGATCTGGAGCGCTGTACGAAAGTTCAGCGAAGGGAGACATGGACAGAAAGGTTGCGGCCATCGCGCCCGCGGCCAAGTCCGGAATGGCCCCGTTTCAGGCCGCTGCGCCCGCCAAGAGCGAGCCGCCGGTCGCCAAGGGCCCGGACCCGGTCGAGATGCGACTGGTCATCGAAATGGATCAAGCCAGCGGTTCCTTCGTCTACAAGACGATCAACCGGGCGACAGGCGAGGTCATCCAGCAGCTGCCCAGGGCCGAGATCCTGAGGCTGCGGGAGGCAGGCCGCTACGCCGCCGGAACGGTCATTCGCACCAAGGCTTGAGGAGAGATCGGCGCGATCCGCCGCGCAGATCCGAGACGAACGTCCTTAACGCCCCAGGCGCGCCTGGCGGCGGCAAACGTCGTTAATGTTGTTAACCATATTGGAACCAGCAATTCCTAGTTTGAAGCCACGGCCTGGGTGCGAGTCGCAGCCAAGGGCGTCCCGCCGCTAGGAGAGCGTCATGACGATCAGCGTCAACACGAACAAGTCCGCGCTGACCGCGCTGCAGAACCTGAACCGGACCAATGACGAGCTGGCCAGCGTCCAGAACCGCGTCAACACCGGCCTGAAGATCGCAAACGCGAAGGACAATGCCGCCGTCTGGGCGATCGCACAGGGTCAACGGGCGGACATCGGCGCCCTGGGCGCGGTGCGAATGAGCCTCGATCGCGCCCAATCGATCGCCGAAGTCAGCATGACCGCGGGCGAGACTGTGTCGGACCTGCTCGTCGACCTGAAATCCAAGGTCGTCGCGGCGATGGATACGTCACTGGACGCCGCCTCGCGCACCGCCCTCGATTCGGATTTCAAGTCGCTCCTGCGCCAGATCCAGCAAGTTACGTCGAACGCCGCGTTCGACGGCGCGAACCTGCTCGACGGCTCGGTGGGCGCCAATATCCAGTTCCTGGCCAACGCCGATGCGACCCAACGCATCACGCTGTCGACCCAGAACATGTCGTTGGGCGGCTCGATCATCACGGTCGCCTCAACCGCCTCGATCACCACAGTCACCAACGCCACCGCCGTCCTGGCCAGCCTCAACAGCTCCATCAGCCAGGTGAACCAGTCGCTGGGCAACCTTGGCTCGCAAGGTAAGCAGATCGAGGCGCACCTGGGCTTCGTGTCCAAGCTGACCGATGTGCTGGAAGCGGGTGTCGGCAATCTGGTGGACGCCGACCTGGCCAAGGAAAGCGCCCGCCTCCAGGGCCTGCAGGTGCAGCAACAGCTGGGCGCCCAGGCCCTGTCGATCGCCAACCAGGCGCCGCAGATCGTGCTGCAGCTCTTCCGCGGCGGTTAAGACCCCCGAGTTTCCGTTGGGGCGTATGAAAGGAGTTTGGGCGCCGGTCGCCCGAGCTCTTTTCTTTCAGGCCTTAGCGAGCCGTAAACGATACGGCCCATATCGTGCCAGGTGGCGGCTCATGTAACCGCCGTAGAGCGCCATGGTCACCTCGATCGACACCAGTCTGCTGCTCGGCCTCTACAACACCCGCGCGGGTGTTGGCGGCGGTTTGACGGCTGGCGGCTCCGCTCCGCGCCAGCGGGTGGCTCCCACCGCCCCCTGGACCAAGCCACCTGCGCCCGCCGAAGCGACCGCGGCCGTCAAGGCCGTCCTGGCCGGCCGGAATTTCGTCAACGAGAACGCCGCCCAGCTCGATCTTGCCGGCGCCAGCACCGACTATCGCAAGCTGTTCGCGCTCTACCAGGGCCTGTCGACGCTCAGCGGCCTGGTCGATCAGATACAGAAAAAGGGCGTGACCAGCATCGAGAAGGCGCGGATCCAGTCTACCTTCGCCAAGGGGCTGGACGAGATCATGGCCTACTCGAAGGCTGCAGACCTCGACAAGGTGAGGCTGACCTCGGGCGAGGTGGGCGTCTCCACCAAGACCACGCTGCCTGTCCAGGCCAACAAGACGGAATACGTCACCACCCCGATCTTTGCCGGCACCAGCGCCGAGGAGGTTCCGAAGTTCACCGGAAACGTCCAATTCGCCATAGCCGTCAAGCGCTCAGGCGTGACTTATAATGTAGATATAGATCTCAACGACCTCGTCGGGACGCGGTCGATGGCGAACGTCGTCAACTTCATCAACGGCAAGCTGGCGGACGCCGGCGTCGATACGCGATTCGCCACCCAGCGCCTGCCGGGCGCGGAGCGGACGATCACTGCAGGTGGCAAGACCATCAAGCTGGGCCCTGGCCCGGACCAGTGGGCGTTCAAGGTCAAGCCGGGCGGCGAGACGGTCACCTTCGGCGCGGCGGCCACCGAGCCCGCCGTTTACATGACCCAGGCTGTGGGCGACCCGAACCCGGACGGCAAGATCGACACCAAGGACGGGGTGATCAGCCAGCAACTGCTGAAGTTTCAGACGAGCACGGCGAGCGTCGATGCGCCGATCATGGGGCAGAACGACCCCAACTGGGTGGATGGGCGGATCTTCGCCAAGACCTTGAGCGCCGAAATCAAGGCGGTGCGGGCCAGCAAGGTCGGGCCGGACGGCTCGGTCTATATGCTGGCCGACGTCGCCAACAAGACGGCCGGCCAGGACATCAAGGGCGCGCAGGACGTGGCGCTGCTGAAATACGATCCCGCCGGAAACCTGGTCTACACCCGCACCCTGGGCGCGTCGGATACGGCGTCGGGCCTCGGCCTGGGGGTGGCGGCGGATGGCCGCGTGGCGATCACGGGCTCGGTGATCGGCGGGCTGAACGGCGCCCAGGAGGGTCCGATGAACTCCGGCCCCACGGGGGCCTTCGCCGAGCAGACCGACAGCTTCGTCACCCTGTTCAACGCCGACGGCGAGGAGATGTGGACCCAGCGGCGCGGGGCGAGGCTGGCCGACGAGGCCAGCCAGATCGTCTTCGGCGACAACGACATGGTCTATGTGGCCGGCCGCTCCAAGTCCTCGCTCCCGGGCGCCGCGCCGCTCGGCGATTGGGACAGCTACATCGAGGGGTTCGGCCCGCCGTCGACCGCCATCGCGACCAAGGGTAAGGTCCCGGCGACCTTCACGCAGAGTTTCGGCACGTCGGACGCGGATCGGCCGGCCGGCATGGTGCTGGATGGGACCAACCTGATCACCGCCAGCGTCGAGAACGGCCGCGCCGTGCTGCGGCGCTTCGACATCTCGTCCGGTTCGCCGGTCCTGAGCTCGACCCGGGACCTGGGCGACCTGCAGGGCGGCGACATCGTAGGCTTGGCCCTCGACGGCGGCGACGTGGTGATCGCGGGGTCGACCTCGAACGCGGCCCTGTCCGTCGGCTCCATCACCAAGGCGAACGCGGGCGGCGTCGATGCCTTCGCCGCGCGGATCCCGAAGGACCTCAGCGGTGGCGGTACGCTGGCCTACTACGGCGGCGCAGGCGACGACCGCGCGACCGCGCTCTCCGTCGCGAACGGGCAGGTCTATGTCGCGGGGTCGGCCGGGACCGATCTTCCGGGGCAGGATCCGGTGGGCAAGAAGGACGGGTTCCTCGCCCAGATCAACATCGCCACCGGCGCCGCCGACTGGTCGCGCCGGTTCACCGGCAAGGAGGGCTACGCCACTCCGGGCTCGATCGCGGTCGATGCGTCGGGCGCCAGCTCGCTGGACCGCCTGGGCCTGCCCAAGGGCACGCTCGACATGACTGATTCGCAGAGGATCACCGCCGCCAGCAGCTTGCGGGCCGGCGAGCAATTCACCGTCCGATCGGGAACGGGTCGGCCGCAAACCATCACGATCGAATCCGCGGACACGCTCAACACGCTTGCGAACAAGATCAAGCGCGCCACCGGCTTCCAGGCCAAGGTCGCGGTCACGTCGTCGGGCGGGATCCGGAAGCTGACGGTGACCCCGCTGAACGCGCGCACGATCATCGAGTTCGGGGCCGGCAAGGTGAACAAGGACGCCCTGGAGTTTCTGGGCATCCCCGAAGGCATCGTCCGCAACACGGTGGTGAACGACAAGGGCGCTTCGGAGCCGGCCGACGGCAAGGGCCAGATCTTCGGCCTGGGCCTCGAAGCCGACCTGAATTTGGACAGCGCCCTTGAGATAGCCCACGCTGCCGCCGACGTCTCCACGGCCATGGGTGCGATCCGCAAGGCCTATAAGGATCTGGTGGCCCAGGCGACGCCGCAGTCCGCTCAGACCGCCGCGGCCTCGGCCGCGGTCACGGGCAAGGTTCCCGCCTATCTGCAGGACCAGATCGCCAACTATCAGGCCGCGCTCGCCCGCCTGGGCGGCTAGAGCCTTGAACGCCGGCCGCTTGGAGGCTAGCGAGACGCATGGAGACGCCGCCTCCGGCCCCCGACACGACCCCTGAACCGAAACCGCGTCGTCGCGGCGCGCCCTTCGTTGTTCTGGGCGGCCTTGGCGCCCTGGTCGCGGGCGGGGCGATCGCCTGGGCCCTGGTCGGCGGCGACCGCGGGTCCGCGCCTTCCCCGCCGGCGTCCGAGGCCGGGCTGGTCATCGATTCCAGTAGCACTGAAGACGGGCGGATCGACACCGGCAAGCCGCTGCGCTGCTTCGTGCAGGGCCAGTTCGTCGGAGAACTCAGCCTCAGCGACTGCGCCCGCCGCAACGGCGTCGCCACCGACGCGCTGGATGTCGGCTTGGACGAGACCGGCGCGCTCGCCGCCGCCCAACAGGCCAGCGCCCAGCTCATCCCGCTGCCGCCGGTGGAGGAGGAGCCTTCCGGTCCCGAGCAGGCCGCGCCCCCGCCCGCCGACACAGACGAGGCCGAGCCGGATGCCGCGGCGGCGGGAACCTGCTGGCGTCACGGGGGCGGTCGCTGGCGACGGCTCCCGGACGCGGGCGATCTCGACGCCTGTGTCCAGACCCTGTTCGCCGGCCGATGCGAGCGTCCCGGTGGCGCGTCGTACGGCCGCTTTGGGACCCAGACGCTGCGACTGGTCGCCGGCAAGGTCGAGGTCGCCGACGACAATCGCACCTTCCGCACCCTGGTCCCCCAGGCGCCGGATTGCAGTCTGCCCCCGGTGGGCTAGGTTCCGGCCATGTACGCGAAAATGTTGCTCGTCATCGCCGCCGCCCTGGCGCTGTCCGCCTGCGCCAGGAAGACCACGCCGCCGGGCGACACGGGGATCTGCTATCATGTCGTCCCGCAGAAGGACGGTTCGCTGAAGTACAACAAGCTGGTGCAGGCCAAGAGCCTCGAAGTCTGCGCGGCGAATCTGGAAGCCATGCGGATCAAGTTCCTGCGGCTGGGCGGCAGCCAGCAGGAGATCTACGGCGCCTACCAGGCCAACTTCCTGTTCCTGCAGAAGGAGGGCGTCCTGACGTCGACCTCGCTGGAAGGGCCGCGGTACGTGGCCCTGGTGCGGACCGGCGACGGCCGCCTGGCGATCCCCGGGGCCATGCCGCAAACGCCGTGACCGCAGCCATTCTGCTGTGGACGGCTCGGAACAAACATAGAACTCAAGCTTGTTAACGGATTTGCGACCGGCTAGCCTGCGCGCGGGCATCAGGCCCGCTTCCTACGGAAACCAAGGAACAGATCGACATGGCGGGCAGCGTCAACAAAGTCATTCTCGTGGGCAATCTCGGGGCGGATCCCGAGATCCGCTCGTTGGGCTCTGGCGACCGGGTCGCCAACCTCCGCGTCGCCACCTCCGAAACCTGGCGCGACCGCAATTCCGGCGAGCGCAAGGAAAAGACCGAATGGCATCGGGTGGTGGTCTTCAACGAGAACATCGTGAAGGTCTGCGAGAACTATCTGCGCAAGGGCGCCAAGGTATACATTGAGGGTTCGATCCAGACCCGCAAATGGACCGACCAATCGGGCGTTGAGAAGTTCTCCACCGAGGTGGTGCTGCAGAAGTTCCGCGGTGAGCTGACGATGCTGGATGGCCGCGGCGGCGACGCCGAACAGGGCGAGAGCGGCGGCTACGGCGGCGGCTTCTCGTCCGGCCCGCGCCAGACCAGCTCGGCCCCGCGCGAAGACTTCTCGGCCAACCTGGACGACGAGATCCCATTCTAGGTCGAAGCTCGGCTTGGCTGGGCCACGGCGGCGGCGATCTCAGCCTTTCGAAGAGGGGACGGCGCCGGCGGCGTCGCCCTTTGGCTCGGGCGCGGGGCAGGTGTCGTTGATGCGGCGCGCCTCGGTGCTGGCCTTGCCGGCGATGTCGAGCCCCAGGAACTCGGTGGCGAAGTCGGCGGTGAGGTTGAAGCTGGTGGGTGTGTAGGCGCCGGAACCCTGGACGGCGACCCTACGGCCCTTCTTGCTGACGCAGGCGCCCTTCAGGGTGATCTTGCCGTGGGCGAACACCTTGGTCGGGTAGCTGCAGGCGTAGTGGCGGTTCGATGGGCCGGCGAGGAACTTGTCGACGTCGGCCGGGGTGATGCAGCGCTTCTCGGTCTTGGTCTGTTTGATCGGCGAGAGTAGCCGGTTGGTCGATTCCCAATAGCCGGGAAGGATGGTCGTGGCGGCCATGGCGCCGCCCGCCGGCGCTGCGGCCGACATGAGGATCAGTAGAAGCGGAAGCGTCTTCATATCGTGGCGGACTCTATGGCTGATTTCGGCGCCAGCATGACCGCCGCCACATGAACCCTGGCTTAGCGTGCGGCCTCGGCGGGCGCCGGTTGCGCGCCGAGGAACTCCAGGTTCCGCTCGCGGGTGCGTTGGCCCTCCTCGTCGTAGAAGAACGGCAGGAAGGCGTAGCGGCGCCCCTGGGTCACCGGCGTCGCCTCGTGCAACAGGTTGCAAGCGAACACCACCGCCCCGCCCGTCGGGGGCCGATAGGTGCGGGCGCCGAACTCCGGAAACCGCAGGTCGCCGCCGTCGTGCTCCTCGGCGTTGAGGTTGATCGAGCAAGCGAAGCGCCGATGCGCGGTGCCCAGGCTCTCGTTGTCGCGGTGCGGATGGAAGTAGCCGCCCTCCTGGGCGTCGTAGCAGGCGACGATGTAGCGCTCGATGCGCGTGGCCTCGAACTGATAGGTCCGCCGCATCATCGGCGTGACGGTTTTCTCGATGAGCGCGTTGATCTCCGCGCGCAGCTCGGCATCGGCCTCAAGGTTGACGTCGCGGCGCTTCTTCATGCCGTCGAACACGCCGACCGTGCGCCCGCCGATGTCGCGCATGACGCCTGACGGCTCGCCGCCGCGAGCCTCGTAGATGTCGATCAGCCGGCGGCAGAGTTCAGGCTCGAACACCCGCGGCACGATCAGCACCGGCGCGGTCAGCGGCGCTCCGGCATAGTCGTCGATCGGAGGCAGGGTCGCAATCTGCGCGAACAGGTTGGCCGGTTGGTCGATCGGGGCACGACCCATCAGGCGCAGCGAGGGATCGAACAGCAGCCACTCAGGCTCGTCCGGCGCCAGGCGGAACGCGCGTGCGATGGTGTCCTCGGGATCGAAGAACCAGAGCTGGCCCGGCAGTTGGTCCGGCGGCACGGCGCCGCTGTCGCCCTCGCGCGCGACGAAGAAAGCCAGGATATGGCGGCCGTCGAACCGCGGCGTCAGGGGCGCGACGGCCGCGAGGGCGGCGGCCCGCTTGGCCGCCTCGCCCGGCATGAACGCCAGCAGCACATAGCGTCCGGCGACCGTGCTGAAATGGAAGTTCGGATTGACGCGGCTGACCGTCCTGAAGTCCGGCGCCATTTCGCCGTCGCAGAAGGGCGGGAGGGTCCAGCGGCCGCTCATGCCGTGACCCCTTCGACCGGCGCCATCCGCGCTTGGTAGGCCTGCAGCTTGGCCGCGCCCGCTTCGTCATAGAAGAACGGCAGGAACGCGTACCGCCGCCCGGCCGTGACCGGCGTCGCCTCGTGGGTCACGGCGCAGGAGAACACCACGCCGCCGCCGGGGGGGGGTCGATAGGTGGCCGGGCCGTATTCGATGAACCGAAGGTCGCCGCCGCTGAAATCGCCGTTCAGGTTGATCGAGCAGGCGAATTTGCGGTGGGCGGTCGCCTGGGTGGTGTTGTCGCGATGTGGGTGGAAGACGCCCCCGTCCGCGGCGTCGTAACAGCTCACCAGGTAGCGCTCGATGCGGGTCACGCTGAAACCCAACCCCCGCCGGATCATCGGATAGAGGCGCCGTTCCAGCCGCTCGCGAATGGCAGCTTGCAACTCGGGGTCCTGGATCCAGATGTCGCGGCGCTTCTTGAGGCTGTCCATGACCGGCAGGGTGCGGTCGCCCACGTCGCGCATCACGCCGGTGAACTCTCCGCCGTCGGCTTGATGCAGCGCGATCAGCGCCTCGCAAAGCTCCGGCTCGAAAACCCGGGGCACGATCATGACCGGCGCATGCAGCGGCGTGCCCGCGTGGTCGGCGGGCGCGGGCAGGGCGGCGACTCGCCCGAACATGGCGTCGGCCGCCTCGATCGGCGCGGTGGCCATGGCCCGCAGGGTCGGGTCCAGCAGCAGCCAGTGCGGTTCCGGGCCGTAGCGGCGGGTGATCGCCCCGCCCGCGTCGATCATCCACCGCAAGCCCTGCGTGTCGCGCACGCCCGCCTGAAGCGCGGGGTCGCGGTGAACCACGAGTGCGCAGGCCTTCACCTCGTCGAACAGCCGCTGGTTGGCCGCCAGCGCCCGCAAGGCGCCCAGGCGCGCCGCCGGCTCGTCGGGCAGGAACAGCATCAGCACATAACGGCCCGAGGTCGTCTCGAAGGCGAACTCGGGGTTGGAGGGCGTCGAGACGACGAACCAGGGTGCGTTCTGGCCAGGTGCAAGCGGCATGCGGCCAACCTAAAGCGTCGCAGGGCTCGGGTCACGGGGTCTCGCCAGCATTCCACTCGCGCACGCGTACAGGCATGCGCGCACGCGTGAAGTGGCGCCTACAGCTTGGGGGTGCTAACTGGAACGCCTATCTAACCAGTCAGATTCGAACGGCGTCTCCTTCCCTTGACCGACGACAGCACGACCACCCCTCCCGAACCGGGGCATGGGGGCATTGCCCCTATCGCGATCGAAGACGAGCTGAAGCGCTCGTATCTCGACTACGCCATGAGCGTGATCGTGAGCCGCGCCCTGCCGGACGTGCGCGACGGTCTGAAGCCCGTGCACCGGCGCATCCTGTTCTCCATGGGCGAGCAGGGGCACACGCCCGACCGCAGCTATGTGAAGTCTGCCCGGGTGGTCGGTGACGTGATGGGTAAGTACCACCCGCACGGCGACGTCGCGATCTACGATACCTTGGTGCGGATGGCGCAACCGTTCTCGATGAGCCTGCTGCTCATCGACGGGCAGGGCAATTTCGGCTCGGTGGACAACGATCCGCCGGCGGCGATGCGCTACACCGAAAGCCGCATGACCCGGGCCGCCATGGCTATCCTGGCGGACCTCGACAAGGACACGGTCGACTTCAAGGACAACTACGACGGCTCCGAGAGCGAGCCGGTGGTGCTGCCTTCGCGCATCCCGAACCTGCTGGTGAACGGGGCCGGCGGCATCGCGGTCGGCATGGCCACCAACATTCCGCCCCACAACCTGGGCGAGGTGGTCGATGCCTGCCTGGCCTATGTGGACGACCCGGAAATCGGCCTCGACGCGTTGCTGGACATCGTGCCGGGCCCCGACTTCCCCACCGGCGGCCAGATCGTCGGTCGCACCGGCGCGCGCACCGCCTTGATGACCGGCCGCGGCTCGGTGATCATGCGCGGGATCGCCAACGTCGAGGAGATCCGCAAGGATCGCGAGGCGATCATCATCACGGCGATCCCCTACCAGCTCAACAAGGCCGCGCTGGTCGAGCGCATCGCCGAGCTGGTGCGCGAGAAGCGCGTCGAGGGCATCTCCGACCTGCGCGACGAATCCGACCGCCAGGGCATGCGTATCGTCATCGAGATGAAGCGCGACGCCTCGGCCGAGGTGCTGCTGAACCAGCTCTACCGCTACACGCCGCTGCAGTCCTCGTTCGGGGTCAACATGCTGGCGCTGAACCGCGGCCGGCCGGAGCAGATGGGCCTGCGCGAGATGATCACCGCCTTCGTGGATTTCCGCGAGGAGGTGGTGGTCCGTCGGACCAAGTTCGAACTGAGCAAGGCGCGCGACCGCGGCCACGTCTTGGTGGGGCTGGCCATCGCCGTGGCCAATATCGACGAGTTCATCCACATCATCCGCTCGTCCAAGGACCCGAGCGAGGCGCGCGAGCGGTTGGTGGCCAAGGACTGGCCGGCCGGTGACATGCTGCCCCTGGTCGAGCTGATCGCCGACCCGCGCACGCTGGTGATCGACCGCAAGGAAATCCGGCTCACCGACGAGCAGGCCCGCGCCATCCTGGCCTTGACCCTGTCGCGGCTGACCGGTCTCGGCCGCGACGAGATCTTCGGCGAGGCCCGGGAGTTGGCCCAGACGATCCAGGGCCACCTGGAGATTCTGGCGTCGCGCGAGAAGATCATGGGCATCGTGCGCGAAGAGCTGGTGGCGGTGAAGGACGCCTTCGCCGTGCCGCGCCGGACCGAGATCATCGACGGCGATGCCGATGTCGAGGACGAGGACCTGATCGCGCGTGAGGACATGGTCATCACCGTGACCCACGGCGGCTATGTGAAGCGCACGCCGCTCAGCCTGTACCGGACCCAGCACCGGGGCGGGAAGGGCCGCTCCGGCATGGCGACCAAGGAAGAGGACGCCGTCACCCGGGTGTTCTCGGCCAACACCCACACGCCGATGCTGTTCTTCTCGTCGGGCGGCAAGGCCTACCAGCTCAAGGTATGGCGGCTGCCGGTCGGCACCCCCACCTCGCGCGGCAAGGCGTTCGTCAACCTGCTGCCCATCGAGCCCGGCGAGAGCATCACCTCGATCCTGCCGCTGCCCGAGGACGAGGCGACGTGGGACCAGTACGACGTGATGTTCGCCACCCGCTCCGGCGGCGTGCGCCGCAACAAGCTCAGCGATTTCATCGGCATCAAGCGCAACGGCAAGATTGCGATGAAGCTGGACCCCGATGCCTTCGAAGGGGGCGACTCGATCATCGGCGTCGGCGTCTGCAACGCCGAGCAGAACGACATCCTGCTGACCACCGCCCTGGGCCGCTGCATCCGCTTCGCGACCGAGGAGGTCCGGGTGTTTGCCGGACGCGACTCGACCGGCGTGCGCGGCATCCGCCTGGCCGAGGGCGACAGCGTCATCTCCATGGCCATCCTGCGCGCCGTGCCGGCAAGCCCGGCCGAGCGCACCGCCTACCTGAAGCACGCCAAGCTCATGCGCGCGGCCACCGATGGCGAGGACGGCGAAGAGGCGACGGCGGTCGAGGAGGACGAAGGCGAGGGCGGCGACGATCAGGTCAGCCTGACGCCCGAACGCATCGCCCAGCTGGGCGCGGCCGAGGAGATCATCCTCACGGTGTCGACCGAAGGCTTCGGCAAGCGGACCTCGGCCTATGAGTTCCGCCGCACCGGCCGCGGCGGCCAGGGCCTGCTGGCCCAGGACCTCACCAAGAAGGGCGGCCGCCTGGCGGCGTCGTTCCCGGTGGACGAGGCGGACGAGATCCTGCTGGTCACCGACCAGGGCCAGTTGATCCGCACGCGGGTCGGCCAGGTGCGGCTGGCGGGCCGCAACACCCAGGGCGTCACCATCTTCCGGACCAGCGCCAACGAGCACGTGGTGTCGGTGGAGCGACTGGCGGACCAGGGCGAGAACGATATCGACGCTGAAGTTCCGGCCACGGGTCTCGACGGCGAGCCGCCCGCGGACGCATAACGCGGTTCGTTCCGCGGCCTCGACAGCCTGACGCACGAGACGCAAGCTCCGCCGATGGGCCTATCGAGGGCATCGGGGGCCAGCAAGATTTCCCTTGCCAAGGTGGCGCCCTGCGGCGAAAGGGCAAAGGTCGAGTTTGGGGGATTCTGAACCGTATGACCCGCGTTGGCCTTTATCCGGGCACGTTCGATCCCATTCATAACGGGCACACCGACATCATGGGCCGCGCCGCCAAGCTGGTGGACCGGCTGGTCATCGGCGTCGCCATCAACGCCGGCAAGGGTCCGCTTTTCTCGCTCGAGGAACGGGTCGCCATCGTCGAGGAGGCGGTGGATCCGCTGCGCAGCGTCGCCGAGATCGTGGTGCAGCCTTTCGAAGGCCTGACCATGCATTTCGCGCGCGAGGTCGGGGCCAGCGTGATCGTGCGCGGTCTGCGGGCCGTCGCCGATTTCGAATTCGAGTTCCAGATGACCGCCATGAACCAGCAGCTCGACCGTGAGATCGAGACCGTGTTCTTCATGGCCGATCCGCGCCACCAGGCCATCGCCTCCAAGCTGGTGAAGGAGATTGCGGTCCTGGGGGGCGAGGTGGCCAAGTTCGTCAGCCCGTCTGTGAGGGAGCGGCTGATAGACAAGGTGAAGCACGCCTAAGACGCTGGCGCGTCGGCGCATGGCGCTCTACGAGAGCGCCATGACGCTCAAGACCGTCCTGTTCGCCGCCGTGTTCGCGGCCCTCGCCACGTCGGCTTCCGCCCAGAAGAAGGCCCCGGCTGCTGCCGCGCCGCCCAAACCCGCGGCCCCGACGGCGGCCGACTGGCGCACGCCCAACGCCGACGACGTCCTGGTCATCGACACCAACAAGGGCCGGATCATCGTGGAGATGGTCCCCGAGGTCGCGCCGCTGTGGACCGCCCGCGTCCGCGATCTGGCCAGGGAGCACTTCTACGACGGTCAGACCTTCTTCCGGGTGATCGAAGACTTCATGGACCAGACCGGCGACCCCGAGAACCGGGGCACGGGCAGCTCCGCCAGGCCGGACGTAAAGGCCGAGTTCCTGTTCCGCCGCGGCGCCGATATGCCGTTCGCGCTGGCCGTGGACCAGAGCGTGGCCGAGGTCGGGTTCATCAAGTCGCTGCCGGTGACCACGCAATCCATGATGCTGGCGCCGCTGACCCGCGACGGGAAGATTTCCGGCTATGGCCTCTTCTGCCCCGGGGTGGCCGGCGCCGCGCGCGGCGAGGCCCCAGACTCCGCCAACAGCCAATTTTTCCTGATGCGCGCCAACTTCCCGAAGCTGGAGCGCAACTACACCGCCTGGGGCCGCGTCATCGCGGGCCAGGACGTGGTGACCGCGATCAAGGTGGGCGAGCCCGTGTCGGATCCGCAGGACCGCATGGAACGCCTGCGCCTGCTGAGCGATATCCCGGAGAAGGACCGGCCCAAGGTCCGCGTGATCGATCCAGCCGGCCCGTGGTTCAAGGCCGAGATCGCCCGCGCCCAAGCTACGGGCGGGGCCAACTTCACGGCCTGTAACGTAAACATCCCTGTCGAGGTGAAATGATGGACGCCGAAAACACCCTTCTGCTGGAGCTGGAAACCGGCCCCGTGACGATCAAGCTGCGGCCCGACCTGGCGCCCCAGCACGTGAGCCGGATCAAGGAACTGGCGCGCGAAGGCTTCTACGACGGCGTGGTCTTCCACCGCGTGATCCCAGGCTTCATGGCCCAGGGCGGCGACCCCACGGGCACCGGCACCAGCGGCTCGTCGAAGCCCAACCTGCCGGCGGAGTTCTCCAAGGAACCGCACGTGCGCGGCGTCTGCTCGATGGCCCGCACGGCCAACCCGAACTCGGCCAACAGCCAGTTCTTCATCTGCTTCGACGACGCCCGCTTCCTGGACGGCCAATACACCGTCTGGGGCGAGGTGACGGAAGGCATGGACCACATCGACTCGCTCCCCAAGGGTGAACCGCCGCGCAGCCCAGGCAAGATCGTCACGATGAAGGTGGCCGCCGACGCGTAGGCGCCATGGCCGCGCGCCCGAAGGTGTTCGTCACGTCGGACGGTCTTACCGACTATGTCGTGGCGACCACCTCCAGGCCCAAGGCCCTCGAAGCCCAGGACCTGTTCAAGACCGGCCTCGCTTATGAGGCTGCGCCGCCGTTTGCTCGCCACAAGTCGTAGTGTAGAAGCGACTCTCCGCGTGGGGGCGCGCGCGCTGGTCTTGAGGTGAAGGTGTCTTCGGTTCGAAATTCTGCCCGCGTGGTGCTGGTTGTCTCCGCCTGCGCGCTCGCCCTTTCCGCGTGCGCCGGCAACAAGAAGAACAAGCCGCGGCTGGCCTATGAAGAGCGGCCGGTCGAGTTGCTCTACGCCACCGGCGCCGACCGGCTGGACCGCCGCCAGTGGAACCAGGCCATCAACTACTTCCAGGAAGTGGAGCGGCAGCACCCCTATTCGGAGTGGTCGCGCCGCGCGATCCTGATGCAGGCCTTCGCCCACTATCAGGGCAACGACTATGCCGAGGCCGTGGGCGACGCCGACCGCTTCATCCAGCTCTATCCGGGCAACCCGACGGCAGCCTACGCCCACTACATCAAGGCCATCTGCTACTTCGAGCAGATCGTCGACGTGAACCGCGACCAGGCGGCGACCGGCCAGGCTCTGGAGGCGCTCCGCGACGTGGTGCAGCGCTATCCGCGCACCGAATACGCCGCCGACGCCCGGCTGAAGATCGACATGGTCAACGACCAGCTGGCGGGCAAGGAAATGACCATCGGGCGCTGGTACCTGCGCCAGGGCGACATCCTGGCCGCCACCAACCGCTTCAAGACCGTGATCGACCGCTACCAGACCACCAGCCACACGCCTGAGGCGCTGTACCGGCTGGTGGAGAGCTATCTGACCCTGGGCCTGCTGGACGAGGCCAAGCGGAACGGGGCGGTGCTGGGCTACAACTATCCGGGCGATCCCTGGTACGGCGACGCCTACAAGCTGCTGACCTCCAAGGGCCTCAAGCCGGCCGTCGTGCCCAAGGCTGGCGGGCGCGGCCTCTTCCGCATGCCGTTCCGCCGCGACAAGGACAAGACGATCCAGCCGCCGCAGGCGACCGATCCGAACGCCGCGGTCCAGGCCAGCAAGTCGTCGGACCAGCGGAAGATCTTCACCTTGCCGCTCGGCAAGAAGGACGAAAAGCTGCCGCCCGTCGAAGCCGCGCCTGCGCCGAAGTAGGGCGGCCCGGAACAAAAGCCGTCCAGCCCCTTCTTTCCAAGCTGATTCCATACGATCTTCCGCAGCGATGCTGATCGGCTTGCAGATCCGGGACGTGGTGCTGATCGAAGCCCTGGACCTGTCCATCGGGCCGGGGCTCACGGCGCTGACCGGTGAGACCGGCGCGGGCAAGTCGATCATCCTGGATGCCCTGGGGCTGGCCACCGGCGCCCGCGGCGACGCCGGGCTGGTGCGTCGGGGCGCCGCCCAGGCCGTGGCGACGGCCGCCTTCGCCCCCACGCCCGACCATCCCGTCTGGGACCTGTTGGAAGACAAGGGCCTGGCCTACGCCAGGGACGAGGACCTGGTGCTGCGCCGGACGCTCAGCGCCGACGGCCGCAGCCGCGCCTTCGTCAACGACCAGGCGACCGGCGTGGGCGTCCTCAAGGAGCTGGGCGAGGCCCTGCTCGAGGTGCACGGCCAGCATGAGACCGTGGGGCTGCTGGACGCCCGCACTCACCGACCGCTGCTCGACGGCTACGGTGGGCTGGACGCGCAGCTGCGCGCCGTGGCCGCGGCGTGGAAGACCTGGCGGGAGGCGCGCGACCGGGTCGCCGAGCTTCGCGACGGCGTGGCCCGCTCGGCGGCCGAGATCGAGGAGCTGACCTTCCGGCTGTCCGAACTGGACCGGCTGGATCCCCGCGACGGCGAGGAGACGGCGCTGGCTGAGGACCGCGCGGTGCTGGGGGCCGCCGAGAAGGCGCTGGCCGACATCGGCTCGGCTCGCGACACGTTCGACGGTCTCGGCGGCAAGGTGGCCGGGGCCATCCGGGCGCTGGAGCGGGCGCGCGAACGGGCGTTGACCGCGGGCGCCGCCGCCGATGGCCCGGCT
>DASVNS010000188.1:0-9082 GCA_036383735.1 Phenylobacterium sp.
GTGATCGCCGGCGCGGCGGAGGCCCGCCGTACGAACGCCGACCTCATCGTGGCGCTTGGCGGGGGCTCCGTCATCGACGCCACCAAGGTGATGCAGCTCTGCCTCTGGGCGGGGCTGGAAGGGGGCGAACAACTCGATCCCTATCGCGCCGGCCGCGGGCCGGATCGTGTCGACGTCACGACGATCGCGGCCGGCGTGCGATTCGTCGCCGTGCCGACGACGCTCTCGGCCGCCGAATTCACGCCCTTCGCGGGGGTCAGCGACCGGGCGCGCGGCGTGAAGGAAGGCTACACCCATCCGATGCTCGCCCCGCGCGCGGTGGTGCTCGATCCGGCCATGACGCTGGGGACGCCGCCACAGCTCTGGGGGTCAACCGGGATGAAGGCGGTGGATCATGCGGTGGAACAGCTCTGCCACCCGGTCCGCGCGCCCTACGCCGACGCCCTGGCCGCCGACGGGTTGAAGCGGCTGGCCCATGGGCTGGTCGCCACCCAGGCCGATCCGACCGACCTGGAGGCCAGGCTGCAATGCCAGTTCGGGATGTGGCTGGCGATCAGCGGCGTCGGCTCGGGGCGCGGCATGGGGCCCAGCCACGCCATCGGCCACACCCTCGGCGGCAGCTACGGCGTGCCGCACGGCATAACCTCGTGCGTGATCCTGCCCGCGGTGCTGGCCTGGACGGCAGAGGCCACCATCCCCCAGCAAGCGTTGATCAGCGAGCTGCTGGGGTTCCAGGGCGCGGCGGCCGATGCGGTGCGGAGGCTGATCGACGGCCTCGACCTGCCGAACCACCTGACCGGCGTGGGCATCCGCCGCGAGGACTTCCAGGCCATCGCCGAACACACCATGCACGACTCCGGCGTGCGCTTCAGCCCACGTCCCATCACCGGCCCGCAGCACATCGTCGAAATCCTGGAGTTGGCGGCCGACTGACATCGCCAGGATCCGACCGCGCCGCAGGCGTTGTCGAGGCGAGTCAGAGCGCATCATGGAAGATGATGCCCAGGGTGTGGCGGCTCCCGGCGCGCAGCCGACTGACGCCGTGGCGCAGGTTGACCCGGTAGACCCCGCGGCCGCCTTGCACCGGCCGATGATGGACGGGGAAGACCACGGCGTCGCCTTGGCGCAGCGGCGCCACCTCGACCCGCGACTGCATGCGCGGGCGCTGTTCGGTCAGTACGAACTCGCCGCCCTCGAAGTCGTGGCCCGGCTGGGAGAGCAGGATGGCCACCTGCAGCGGGAAGACGTGCTCGCCGTAGATGTCCTGGTGCAGGCAGTTGTAGTCGCCGGGGCCATAGCGCAGCAGCAGCGGTGTGGGCCGCACCTGGCCGGCGGCGTGGCAACGCGCAAGATATTCGGCATGGCTAGCGGGATAGCGCGTGCGCTCCCCAAGCGCGGCGTTCCAGCGGTTGCCGATCTCGGCCAGCGGCTGATAGAGCGCGGCCCGCAACTCTGCCACGGCATCCGGCAGCGGATAGGCGAAATAGCGGTACTCGCCCTTGCCAAACCCATGGCGCGCCATCGTCACCGTCGAGCGGAAGCCCTCGCCGTCGTAGCGCGCGGCCAGCGCCTCGCAGTCGTTGGCGGTCAACAGGGCAGGGAGGATCGCGCAGCCGTGTGCGTCGAGATCACTCGCGGTCGCCACCCAGTCGATGTTCGTCAGCATCATGCTGATGACATGAGCCCGCGCCCGGACGGCGCCAAGCCGCAGCGCGGATGGTGCGTCCGGATCGCGCGAACTGCGGGCTGCAGACGGATCGCCCCAGAGGCGCAGCCGCTGGGGCTGCGCCTCGTGAAGCAGGTGCCTGCCCGGATTACTTTCGCATCGCGCGGAACACGGAGTTGGCCCGGGCGCATATCGCGCCGTCGGCCTTCACGAAGGCCTGGACGAAACACAGCGTGCCGCCGGTCTTCACGAACACCGGCTCGAACTCCAGCCATTGGCCGGTCTGCGCGGAGCCCAGGAAGTCCACGGTGAGGGTGACCGTCAGAAGGCTCACGCCCATCGCCGACCCACCCATCTTGTGTGCGCAGGCGAGGCCCATGACATTGTCCGCCAGCGCCGAGATCACTCCGCCGTGGACGAAGCCCCGGCTGTTGCAATGCGCCGTCGCCGCCCGCAGACCGAGCTTGACGGTCTCGTCCGAGACCTGCCGGTAGATCGGCTCCCAGGCGTCGGTGACGGGGCTCTTGCGGTCGTGCCGCCGGAAGCCTTCGGGAACGTGCGGGTCGACGTCCATGGAGTCACGCCGCCGCCAGCCTGGCGAGGCTCTCCATGGTGCCATGGCAGGCGCGCGCCGCCTCGGCGCCCTTCACCCGGAAGTGGTCGTGGAAGAAGCCCTGGTGCACGTCGTGCTCATGGAAATGGTGCGGCGTCAGGACCACCGAGAAGATCGGCGTCTCGGTGGCGAGTTGCACCTGCATCAGCGCCTGCACGACGGTCAGCGCCACGAAGTCGTGGCGGTAGATGCCGCCGTCCACCACGAAGGCCGCCCCGACGATGGCGGCATAGCGGCCGCTGCGGGCGAGGGTCTGGGCATGCAGCGGGATCTCGAAGGCGCCGGGCGTCTCGAAGCGCTCGACGGCTTCGGGCGGGAAGCCCAGGCGCTCGAACTCCTCGACGAAGCCGGTGTGCGCCTGGCGCACGATGTCGGCGTGCCAGAGGGCGTGGACAAAGGCGATGCGGCCGGCGCGGAAAGCGCCGTTGGCAGTGGGGAACTCCAGCATGGGCTTGGAGGCAGTTTGGGTCATGGTCTTCTCCCTGACCGGGTTCAAAGGACCACGACTCAGGGGCAGGCCGCAGACGCGCGTGGCGGAACCCGCCCCCCGCGAACTGCGACCGTTCTCATAACCGGACTATGACCGTCGGCGCCGGGATCACACCGGCTCTGCTCGTCCCTGACCGAAGCCAGGCGCCCGCGGGCTCGTCCCTCGTGAGAGGGCATTACCGCCGGTGGGGAGTTGCACCCCGCCCTGAGAACGTAGGCCGCCGGCACATCCGACGGCGCAGCCAGCATAGGCCGCTTCCGGGGGGCGAAACAAGTGTTTGAATCGACCCGTGGCGCGCGTCAGGCGGCGGCCTTCTCGCGGCCAAGCACGTCATCGCGCACGGACTCGGCCACCGCGGCCACCTCGGCGATCTCGGATTCGCCGACCCCCAGCTCCGCCAGGGTTTGGGCCAGGTTCTCGACCACGGCGTCGAAATGGCTGTCATCGAGCCCTCGGGCGACGAGGTGCGCGTGGCCGCGGCGCATGTCGGCGCCCGAATAGGTGTTCGGCCCTCCGAACGCCATGATCAGGAACGCCCGCTGCTTCGCGTTCTGACTGGCCATGTCCACGCCATCGAAGAAGCGAGCGATGCGGTCGTCAGCGAGCACCTTGCCGTAGAAGATGTCGACGGCGGCTTTCACGGCGGCCGCGCCGCCGATGCGTTCATAGAGCGTGGTCATGGGTCCCCCTTGAAGTGGCATATCAGATGCCGCTTTAATAAGTCGCATCTGATATGCTGCTTTAAGCGTGGCTGCAAGCCCCAACTGTGCCATGAGGGTTGTCATGCGTCTGAGCCTTCACACCGACTACGCGCTGCGGGCGCTGATCTACCTTGCGAGCATGCGCCAGGAGGCGACCACGGCGGCCGCCATCGCCGGTTCGTACCGGATCTCGAAGAACCACCTGGTGAAGGTGCTGCAGCGGCTCCGAGACCTCGGCTATGTCGAGACGGTGCGGGGTCGGGGCGGCGGCGTGCGGCTGTCGCGCGATCCGGCGGAGATCCGACTGGGCGAGGTGGTGCGCCGGACCGAGAATCTGCGCGAGATCGTCGAGTGCTTCAGCCCCGAGACCAACACCTGCCCGATCGCGCCCGTGTGCCTGCTGCCGCGGCGTCTCAACGAGGCCCTGCAAGCGTACCTGGCGGTGCTGGATCGCTACACGGTCGCCGAAGTCTCCCTCAATCGCGCCGCCCTGGGCGCTATCCTTGGGAACTAGATGTTTAGGCGCGCTTGTTCAGGGTGATCGCGGTCGCGCTCGCGCCGCCGGATTGCACGCCGCCGGCGCCGTAGACGCTGGCCTGGCTGCGCTGGCTCGCGACCTCTTCGGCGATGCACCTCACCAGGCCTTCGGTCACCGTGCGAGCGGCCTCGATGGCGCGCCCCTGACGGGCGAGCACGGCGTCGAACGCCTCGGTAGCGCGGATCAGGCGTGTGCGGGCTTCCAGCGGCGCGGCGTCGATAAGGCGGCGGTCGGCGCGGACGCGGGTGCTTTCGTGGCGGTAGAGGTTGGCCAGCCGCGAGGTCTCTTCAAGCAGGGCGGCGGCGTCCTGCGGCCGGCGCTCCTCGAAAGCGTGCGCCTGCTGGGCGATCAGTTGGGTCAGCCGTTCGGTCAGGATGACCAGTTGCTCGACGCGGTCGGCGGCGTCCGTGGCGGCGATGGCCATTACTGGAGCCCCTGCAACTTCAGGATTTCACGCTGGACGGTGTCGGCCAGGCCGATGCCGCCCGTCTTGGCGACCTGCTTCCCCATGGCCTCGGTCATCAGCGAGCGGAACATCTCCTCGCCCGTGCCGCCGCCGAACGGGCCGTCGGTCTCGATTCCCGCGAACATGTGCTGGAACATGGTCGACAGGAACTGGGCCTCGAACTTCTGGCCGGCGTCGCTGGCCTTCGATTTCACCAGGTCGGCGGCCGAGGTCTGGGCCGGCGTGGTCAGCAGGCTGGGCGAGATCGTAGCGGGCGAGATCGGTCCGGCCATCACATCACCTCGATTTCGGCCTGCAGGGCGCCTGCGGCCTTAATGGTCTGCAGGATGGAGATCATGTCGCGCGGGGTGACGCCAAGGGCGTTCAGGCCGGCGACCAGGTTGGCGAGCGAGGCGCCGGAGCGGACCGTCAGGAACTGCTTGCCGGTCTCTTCGGAAACCGACACGTCCGACTGCGGCACCACGGCCGTCTCGCCGCGGGAAAAAGCGCCGGGCTGGCTGACCGCCGGCTGTTCGCGGACGGTGATGGTCAGGTTGCCCTGTTGGATGGCGACGGTGGAGACCCGGACCGCGTCGCCCATGACGATCACGCCTGCGACCTCGTCGATGACCACCTTCGCGCCGCTGTCGGGCTCGACGGTCAGGTTCTCGACCTGGGCCAGGAAGCTGACCATGTCCTGCCCGGCGGGCGGCCGGATCGTGACGATCGTGGGGTTCTCGGCCACGGCCGAACCGGCATAGGCGACATTGATCACATCGGCGATGCGCCGCGCGGTGGTGAAGTCTGGATTGCGGAGCGTCATCCGCATCTGGCCCATGGCGGCGAGGCGGAAGCCGATCTCGCGTTCGACGCTGGCCCCGCCGGCGATGCGGCCGGCGGTCGGCACGCCCTTCAACACGGTCGAACCGGACGCCCCGCCTGCGCTGACCGAGCCGGTCTGGACCGTGCCCTGAGCGACGGCATAGGCCTGTCCGTCGGCGCCCAGCAACGGGGTGACCAGCAGCGTGCCGCCCAGCAGGCTCTTGGCGTCACCCAGGGCCGAGACCGAGGCGTCGATCTGTGCGCCGGGGGCCGAGAACGGCGGCAGCTTGGCGGTCACCATGACGGCGGCCACGTTCTTGGTATTGAGGTTGGCGTCGCGAACGTTGACGCCCAGCCGCTCCAGCATCGCCTCCAGGCTCTGCTTGGTGAACGGGGCGTTGCGCAGGGCGTCACCCGTGCCGTTCAGGCCGACGACGATGCCGTAGCCGATCAGCTGGTTCTCGCGTACGCCCTCGAACTCGACGATATCCTTGATGCGCGATTTCGCGACCGCGGGCTGAGCCACGACAGCGGCGGCGGCGAGGATCAGGGCGGAGAGGAGTCGGATCGGACGCATGTCGACCTTCGGGCGCAAATGTTCACGACGTCCAAAGCGAGAACCGTGCCAGGTAGAAAGTGGAATGAAATCAGTGGCGGCGCGAGTGAGGCGGCAGTTTCGACTAGGCAGAAAAAGCCGCCCGTTAACCATGCTTCAAGCTTGCGCGCGGAAGGTGCAGGCTGAGCGTAGAGGGTTGGCGTCCAGCACATGAAAGTCACCGGAACAGGCAGCCTGTCGCAGACGTCGGGGGCCAAGCCCGCGGCGCGCGCGAGTGGCGGCGGCGGTTTCCAATTGTCGAAGGTGGCGACGCCCGCAGCTCCGGCCGCTGTCTCGGGCGCCTCGGGCGTCTCCAGCGTCATGGGCGTGGAAGCGATGCTCGCGCTGCAGGACGTGGAATCGCCCACCGAGCGGAAGCGTCGTTCGGTCCGCCGCGCCGGCCACCTCCTCGACCAACTGGACGGTATCAAGGTGGCGCTTCTGGGCGGGGACCTGTCGGCGAACCAGCTCGACAGCCTGGCGCGTGCGGTGCGCGAGCAGCGCTCGGCCACCGACGATCCCCAGTTGGAAGCGGTTCTTGACGAGATAGAAACCCGCGCGGCGGTAGAGTTGGCGAAGCTGGAATCTGCTCGTGGCGGTGGATAAGCATCCGATGCGGCTCGGCGGCGTTGATACCAGCGCCCGTTTTGTTATACAGCCGGCGCGTGTCTCAGGGGTTCCAGGGAACGTGAGGTTTTCATGAAGGCAGCCACGGTTTTGGCTGAGAGTCCTGGCTATCGTCCTTCCGAGGACGAGGAGTTCATGAACGAGCGGCAGCTTGAGTATTTCAAGCAGAAGCTTCTGGCGTGGAAAGAAGACATCCTTCGCGAATCTCGCGAGACGCTGTCCCATCTCCAAAAGGAAACTGAGAACCATCCGGACATTGCAGACCGGGCGTCCTCGGAAACCGATCGCGCTCTTGAGCTTCGTACGCGGGACCGTCAGCGCAAGCTCATCTCCAAGATCGACGAAGCGCTCCGGCGGATCGAGGACAATTCCTACGGCTACTGCGAAGAGACCGGGGAGCCGATCGGGCTGGCCCGACTCGACGCCCGGCCGATCGCCACGCTGAGCCTGGAAGCCCAGGAACGGCATGAACGTCGCGAGCGCGTCCACCGCGACGACTGAGTTTTCGTCCCACGACCGCGGCCGTCGCCGGAACCGGCGTGCGGTCGCGTCGACGTTCCAGCGACCTACCACGGTTTTTGCGCGAAGCTTTGGCGTAAGCTATATATGCTCAAAGTGAGCATTAGTGCGAGCAGGAGCTCTCGGTGACGCAGGCGTTTCACTCGATCCACACGCACGGCTTCGTCCGGGCTGCGGTGTGCACGCCGGCGGTGCTGCCCGGCGATCCCGGGTTCAACGCCGCCGAGACCCTGCGCATCGCGCGGCAGGGGGACGGCGAGAGCTGCGACCTGATGCTGTTCCCGGAACTCGGACTGTCGGCCTACGCCATCGACGACCTGTTCCTGCAGGACGCGCTGCTGAAGCGCGTCGAAGCCGAGATCGCCGCCCTGGCCGAGGCCAGCAAGACCCTGAAGCCGGTGCTCATCGTCGGGGCGCCAGTGGTGCACAACGGCCGGCTCTACAACTGCGCCATCGCCATATCCCGCGGCCGAATCCTGGGCGTGACCCCCAAGAGTTTCCTGCCGAACTACCGGGAATATTACGAGAAGCGCTGGTTCGCGCCGGGCGTGGGCGTCACGGGCCTCGAGACCCGGCTGGCAGGCCAGGCGGTCCCGTTCGGAACGGACCTGATCTTCGAGGCCGAGGATCTGGCGGATTTCACCTTCCACCTGGAGATCTGCGAGGACTTCTGGGCTCCGCTGCCGCCCTCCACCGCGGGCGCCATGGCCGGGGCGACGATCCTCTGCAACCTGTCGGCGTCGAACATCGTGGTGGGCAAGGCCGACGACCGCGAGGTGCTCTGCGCCTCCCAATCGATGCGCTGCCAGGCGGCTTATCTCTATTCCGCGGCCGGGCCGGGCGAGAGCACCACCGACCTGGCCTGGGATGGCCAGGCCTCGATCCACGAACTGGGCCGCCGGCTGGCGCAGACCGACCGCTTCCCGGCCGCCTCGCAGATGGCGGTGGCGGACATCGATGTGGAACGGCTGCGGCTGGAACGCATGCGCACGCCCACTTTCAACGACGCCGCGGTGGCCGCCGGCCATCCTGAAAAGAGCTTCCGCCGCATCCGCTTCGCCCACCAGCCGCACTACGACGATGTGGGCCTGATCCGCCCACTCGACCGCTTTCCCTTCGTACCCGACGATCCGGCGCGCCTCGACAAGGACTGCTACGAGGCGTTCAACATCCAGGTCCAGGGCCTCGCCAAGCGCATCCAGGCCACCAAGTCCAAGCACATCGTGATCGGGGTCTCCGGCGGGTTGGACTCGACCCACGCGCTGATCGTCGCCGCCAAGGCCTTCGACGCCGTGGGCCTGCCGCGGAAGAACATCCTGGGCTTCATCATGCCCGGTTTCGCGACCAGCGAAGGGACCAAGTCCAATGCCTGGGCGCTGATGCGCGGCCTGGGCGTCACAGGCGCCGAGATCGACATCAAGCCCACGGCGCGGCTGATGCTGGAGGAGATGGGCCACCCGTTCGCCAACGGCGAGCCGGTCTACGACATCACCTTCGAGAACGTGCAGGCGGGGCTGCGCACGGACTACCTGTTCCGGCTGGCGAACCAGCGGGCGGGCTTTGTGCTCGGCACCGGCGACCTGTCGGAGCTGGCGCTGGGCTGGTGCACCTACGGCGTCGGCGACCAGATGAGCCACTACAACGTCAACGGCTCGCTGGCGAAGACCCTGATCCAGCACATGATCCGCTGGGTCGTGAAGACGCGGCAGTTCGACGAGGGGGCTTCGGCGACCCTATTGTCGATCCTGGGCACCGAGATCTCGCCCGAACTGGTGCCGGCCGACGCCAACGGGGTGATCCAGAGCACCCAGGCCAAGGTCGGGCCCTACGAGTTGCAGGACTTCAACCTGTTCCACATCACCCGCTTCGGGATGCGACCCTCGAAGGTGGCCTTCCTGGCGTGGCATGCCTGGCGCGACGTGGCGCTGGGCGCATGGCCGGAGAACTTCCCGGCCGAGGCCCGCAACGCCTATGACCTGGCGACCATCAAGCGCTGGCTGGGCGAGTTCCTGTTCCGGTTCTTCGAGATCAGCCAGTTCAAGCGCTCGGCCATGCCGAATGGCCCG
>DASVNS010000189.1:0-14173 GCA_036383735.1 Phenylobacterium sp.
GCCGGCAACGAACTTAACTCCGCGGAACGAGATCAGGCAGGCGCTTGGCGGCTCAGCGACCCAGCCACCGCTTTATCAGCCGGCGAAGGCCCTGTTCACGCAGCGTCTCGCTGGACAGGGCTCCCACCACCACCGCGCCGATCGTGGCGAAAAGGAGCAGGAGGCCCATGACGAGGAGGTTGTCTTTTGTCGCGTCCATGGGCCCCCCTGACGCGTCAAAGCGCAGGTAACCAAGAGTACAGGCGCCGCCTTATATTGGCAATTGCGACCGCGGCGGTTCTCGGTCTGCGGCCGGGCCAACGCCATGCGCCTCTGGCGTTCGCGTAGGCCGTGTGGGATTGTGAGCGCCATTGGACAGTTTGGGGCGAGCGGTCTCGGATCGATATCGTTGCGGCCGCAAGCTCGCTCTTCAGCTTAACTTCGATCACGGGCTCAGAGTTCGCGTTGAGAGTGCATCCTGCGGAAAGAAATTGTTGGCGCCTGCATTGCAGAGTGGCGCCCGGTGACCTGGGGATGATCGAGAATGGCTGAGGCCACTAGCCCGGGCGTCCGGCCGGGCAGATTCAAGTTCCCTGTGGCCGCGGCGGAGCTGCCGTTGTGGGTCGCGCTTGCGATCCTCGCCGTCCCGACGATCGCGGCCCTCGGACAACAGGTGTGGAACACCGAAGCCGGCGCACATGGTCCGATCGTCGTGGCCGTTGGCGGCTGGTTGCTGTTTCAGGAATTCGCCGGAGCCAGGCCGCTGGTCCGGGCCGGCTCGATGGCCCTGACGCTGGCGGCCCTGGTGTTTTCGCTGGCGGTCTACGTGTTCGGCCGGGCTTTCGACTTCATCAGTCTCGAGGTGGCGGGCCTCTACGGCGCCAGCGTCGCGATGCTGTATTCGCGCATCGGGATGCGCGCCCTGGTGCATCTGTGGTTCCCGGTCGCCTATCTCGCCTTCCTCGTCCCGCCCCCGGGATGGGTGATGGACCAGCTGACGGCGCCGCTGAAGCAGTTCGTCTCCTGGGCTTCGATGAGCATCCTCTCCGCCGCGGGGATACCCGTGGCCCGGGAAGGGGTCACGATCTATGTGGCGGGCTATCAGTTGCTGGTGGAGGACGCCTGTTCGGGCATGAACTCCATGGTCGGTCTCGTGGCGGTCAGCCTGCTCTACATCTACCTGCTGCGCGGCTCGCACCTGCGCTACGCGGCGCTGCTGGTGGTCGCTACGATCCCGATCGCCATCCTGGGCAACATCGCGCGGATCATGACCCTGATCCTGCTGACCTATTTCCTCGGGGACGAAGTTGCGCAGGGCTTCATGCATCAGGTCTCGGGCATTTTCCTGTTCGCCATCGACCTGCTGTTGGTGTTCGCGCTCGACCAGTTCCTCTGGAAGATCATGCCTATGTCCTGGAAGGGGAAATCCGCGTGATCGCCAGACGTGATCTGATCATCGCCGGCGCCTGCGTGGTCGCCGCGGGCGCTGCAGCGGCGCTGAAGCCCCGCCGGGAGGTCCCCCTTCTGAAGAACGCCAAGCTCGCGGACGTCATTCCCGCCAGCTTCGCTGGCTGGACCTCGGAAGACGTCGGTGACCCTTATGCCGTCAATGGCGAGGGCACGTTGGCAGCCAAGCTCTACAACGAGCTGGTGACGCGTCGCTATGTCAACGCGGCGGGCGACGCACAGGTCATGGCCCTGTTCGCCTATGGCGGGCGGCAGAGCGATCAACTGCAGCTTCACCGGCCGGAGGTCTGCTACCCAGCCTTTGGCTACAACCTGACCCGCAATGAGCCTCTCGACTTGCCGGTGGGCGGGCGCGCGATCGTGCCGGCGCGTCGTCTGGCCGCCGCGGCCGAGGGCCGCGCCGAGAGCATCATCTACTGGTCGCGCATGGGCGAGATGATCCCGCGCGATGGCGGCGAACAACGCAAGGCGCGGCTCGAGATCGCGATGCAGGGTATCATCCCCGACGGGCTGCTCTCACGTTTCTCGGCGCCCGGCGACTATCCGGAGAACGATTGGAAGACCATCGAGGGGTTCGTGGTCGAGTTGATCGCCGCCGTGCGGCCGGACATGCGAAAGGTGCTGATCGGCACCGATCGGGCGCAGGCGATGCGCGATGTGCTTCCCCCGCAGGCTACGCTTCCCGCGCCGACCGCCTGATCGTCATCGGAGGCAGCGCCTACGGGGCCGTCAGCCGCTGCGGGAAAAACCCGTCTGCAACGCCAGCCAGGCCTGCCGGGCCGGAGCGAGCCGCGGATCGGTGACGGTCTCGATCGCGTGTTGGTGCTCGAACGCCATGCCGGCCAGGTCGCCCCGCCGCCATTTCAAGACCACCTCGTAGGCAGTCGCCCGGCTGAAATGCAGCAGAATGAAGCGGGGCGGCAGTTTGTGAAGATGCGAGAGTTCGATCTTGGCGCCACTCGCGCTTAGATCGCGTATCATACAGTCTGCCCACAATCGCAGGTTGTCGCCATGCATGATGCGGCCAGGCGTCTGGGTCGAAATCCGCGGCTCGGTGCGACGTTCAATATTGGCGGACTCGGATCCAGGCATTCCGAAGACATAGGGCAGCGAAGTTTAAAAGTGGTTCGCAGCCGAGCGTCGCGGAGCAACTTCTCGCTATGGTCACGAAATAGTAAGGATGTTGCTTCAATTAAGTGGTCCTTAACCACTCAATGGCGTTCGCGGTGCGTCAGTAAAGCTCCGCTTAATGTTCTGGCTGGAATGTCGCATAGCTTAATTTAAGCTGGCCATTGCTGTTATGGATCGCGTATTTGGTCCGTCATCTTAGCGATGCAATTGATCTCCAAATTGGGGCGATCTGATGGAACGAAGTATGGCGATTGCGGGCGCGGTGGCTCCAATGGCGATAGCGGCGTACGGCGCCGGCACGCTTTCGGCCGTCGATGGCGCGCAGGCCGCGCCAGGCGGTCCGATTTCCGCGGGTGAGGCTGCCCGCTTCCTGACCCAGGCGACTTTTGGCGCAACCGACGCGACAATCGCCGAGGTGCAGGCCAAGGGTTACGCCGCCTGGATCGACCAGCAGATCGCGGCGCCGGTTTCGGCGTCCCACCTGGTCGACATCGACCGGCGATTGACGGCGCTCCGCGTCACAAACCCGCGCGCCGTGGCCAACGCCAACGACTTCTCGTGGACGTTCTGGAAACAGGCGATCATCGCCGACGATCAGCTTCGGCAGCGCGTGAAATTCGCGCTGTCCGAGATTTTTGTGGTCTCGATCGTCGGCTCGAAGGTCGATGCCCGGTGCGGGAGCTCCTACTATGACGTGCTCGGCGCCAACGCCTTCGGCAATTTCCGAACGTTGCTCGAGCAGATCAGCCTGCATCCGGCGATGGGGATGTACCTCACCTGGATCGGCAACCAGAAGGAAGATCCGGCGAGCGGCCGTCACCCGGACGAGAACTTCGCCCGCGAGATCATGCAGCTGATGACCATCGGCCTGGTGATGCTCAATCCGGACGGTACGCCGAAGACCGACGGCGCTGGGCGGCAGATCCCAACCTATGCGACCGAGGACGTGCAGGGGCTGGCGAAGGTCTTCACGGGCTACAGCTGGGCGGCGGCCAATCCGTCGTCGCCGTCCTTCCGCTTCGGATTCACCGCGCCCGACGCGGGGATCAAGCCGATGATCCCCTATCCGGAGTTCCATTCGACCAGCGCCAAGTCGTTCCTCGGCGTGACCATTCCGGCGTCGAAGAAGTCCGATCCCGCCAGTGATTTCAAGCTGGCGCTGGACACCCTGTTCAACCATCCCAACGTCGGGCCGTTCATCTCCAGGCAGCTCATTCAGCGCCTCGTGACCAGCAACCCGAGCCCCGCCTACGTCGGCCGGGTCGCGGCGGTGTTCAACGACAACGGGAGCCGCGTGCGCGGCGACCTTGCCGCCGTGGTCAGGACGATCCTCTTGGATCGCGAGGCCCGCGAGCGCCCCAAGCCGAACGACCTCAATTTCGGGAAGCTGCGCGAGCCGGTGGTGCGGCTGGCCAATTGGGCGCGGGCGTTCGGCGCCAAGTCACAGAGCGGTGAGTGGATGATCGCCGCCACCGACGCCATGACGAACAACATCGGGCAGTTGGCGCTGACCTCGCCGTCGGTGTTCAACTTCTTCCGGCCCGGCTACTCGCCGCCCAACTCTCGGATCGGGGCTGCGAACCTTCTCGCGCCGGAGTTCCAGATCGTCGACGAGGTGACGGTCGCGGCCTATGCGAATTCGATGCAGTCGGTGATCGACGTCGGGACCGGCAACGCTCCGGCGGACACCAATGCGCATGACGTGAACACAAGCTATGCAAAAGAACTGGCGGTTGCAGCCGACATTAACGCGCTGGTGAACCGCATCGATCTATTGCTGCTCAACGGCCAGATGTCATCGAACCTGCGCAGTCGGATCATTCAGACCGCGAGTACGATCACCGTCACGGGCGATACGGCGACTGTCAGCAAAGGCATGCTGAACCGCGTAAAGCTCGTGACCTACATGGCCATGGTCTCACCGGAGTACGTTGCACAGCGATGACCCAATCCGTTGACAGACGCCATCTGCTGAGGCTTGGCGGAGCTTTCTCCGTCCTCGGAACGGCAGCTCCTTTCGCCCTGCAACTGGCCGCCGCAAGCTCGGCCGCTGCCCAGAGCGCGCCCGACTATAAGGCGCTGGTCTGCGTCTTCCTGACGGGCGGCAACGACTCCAACAACACGGTGCTCGCGACGGATAGCGACTCGTGGGGCCGCTACGTGTCGGCGCGGGGCAGCAGCGACAGTCCCATCGCGCTGATGCCGCCCGGAACGGCGCCGACGGTCCCCGGCCAGGTGAACTCCGTGACCGGTCGCACCGCGACGGCATCCAGCCCGGAGGCCTGGGGTGGGGTGCTGCCCATCACCCCCAAGACGGCCCAGGCCATCCCTGCAGGCACCAAGGCGGACAAGCGCACCTTTGCGCTGCACCCCTATCTGGGGCCGGTGAAAACCATGTTCGATCAGGGCCGGCTGGCCATCGTCGCCAACGTCGGCACGCTGCTGCAGCCGACCACCAAGGCGCAGTATCTGGCCAAGGCCTCGACGATCCCGCCGAACCTGTTCTCGCACAACGACCAGCAATCGACCTGGCAGGCCAATGCCCAGGAAGGCGTCAAGGTCGGGTGGGGCGGGCGTATGGCCGACATGCTGGCCAGCATGAACGGCCAGAACACCATGTTCACGGCCATCTCGACCGCCTCCAGGGCTGTGTTCCTGTCCGGCCAGTCGATCGCTCAGTACCAGCTTGGGCCGTCCGCGCAGCCCGCCATCCTGTTCGGCGGCGCCCAAGGCTCGTCGCTCTTTGGGGCCAATATGGCGCCCACCCGCGTCCATGACCTGGTGACGGACACGAACCTGACCAATAACTTCGCCGCCGACTACGCCACGATGGTCAATCGCTCGATGTCGGCGGCCACGACGCTCAACAGCGCCTTCGCGCAGCCGATCGCCAAAGGCGTCGCCGCACCGCCCGCGTTCATCAACCCGATGAATCAGCGCGGCGAAAGCAATGCGCTGGCGACGCAACTGCAGTCCGTCGCCCGGATGATCGCCGCAAGCGCGACGCTGGGCGTCCGGCGGCAGGTCTTCCTGGTGAACCTCGCGGGGTTCGACACCCACAGCGACCAGAACCAGAACCATCCGGTGCTGCTCGCCAAGCTGGCGCATGCCCTGGCGTATTTCGACAGCGCTCTGGCCAACATCGGCGGCATAGATCGTCGCAACCAGGTGACGACGTTCACCGCCTCGGACTTCTCGCGCAGCTTCACGACAAACAGCAACGGGTCCGACCACGCCTGGGGCGGCCATCACTTCGTGATGGGCGGCGCGGTGCGGGGCGGGGACATCTACGGCCAGTACCCGACGCTGGGCGTCGACATCAACGGGTTCAACAACCCCGACGCGGTTAGCGGCGCCCTGATCCCGACGACCTCGGTCGACCAGTACGGCGCCACCCTCGGCCGCTGGTTCGGCGTCAGCGACAGCGACCTCGACACCGTCTTTCCCCGCCTGAAGACCTTCGACAAGCGGAACCTGGGCTTCGTGTAGCCGCCTTGGGAATTACGTACTCACCCGGCCCGTATCCGGGTGAGTATTTTTCTATAACCTGTTGATTAAAAGAAATTCTTCGGGCGATTCACAGGTTCTCTGCGAACCAGGCGAGCGTCTAGCTCCGGCCGCGGAAGTAGACTTCGCTGACCCGACGCACGCCGTCGATCCGGTCGAGCTGGACCACGACGTCGATCACGCGGCTGACGTAGGTCTGCACCTTCTCCCAGCCAAGGTCGACGCCCGACGTCAGCGCCAGCAAGGCGATCTGGTCCAACGCGCCTGCGGGGCTGTCGGCGTGGATGGTGGTCAGAGACCCCGGGTGGCCACTGTTCACCGCGCGCAGGAAAGCGAAGGCTTCCTTGCCGCGCAACTCGCCCAGCATGATGCGATCCGGCCGCAGCCGCAGCGAGGCGGCGAGCAAGGTATCCGCATCGACCCTGGCCTCGCCGAGTTCACCGCGCACCGCCACCAGGCCCACGCTGTTCGCATGGTCGAGACGGACCTCTGGCGCGTCCTCGATGACCACCAGCCGTTCATCCCGGTCGATCTCCTTGACCAGGGCGTTGAGCAGGGTGGTCTTCCCGCTGCCGGTGCCGCCTGAAATCACGATCGTCTTGCGCCGCCGGACGGCGGCGGTGAGGAACCCTTGCAGGTCGCCGCTGTCGAGGATCGCCTCGAGCCCGGCGTCGGCTTCGCGCGCCTTGGCGGGATCGCTGCGATGAGCGGCGTCGAACAGGCCGTCACCGCCGAGGTCGGCCACGGACAGATCCGAGATCAGGTGTTTTCGCACCGCCATGACCAGGCCGCCACGCGTCGCGGGAGGCGCCACGATCTGCACCCGCGCACCGTCCGGCAGGGTCGCGGAAAGCAGCGGTTGCTCGCGGTTCACGCCCTGATGGCTGGCGGCGGCGATCTGACGGGCGAGGCGCTGTAGCGCCATCTCGTCGAGCCCATCGGCCGGCTCGCGGCACATGGCGCCGCCCGTGGTCTCGATCCATACCTCGCCCGCCCGGTTGATCAGCACGTCCGTGACGTCTGGCCGCGAAAGCCAGGGCGAAAGCGGCGCGAGATAGGCGGCGAGATAAAGGTTCGCGTTCATCGCACGACAGACGAGAAGTCGAGGTCGCGCGCGACCGACACCTGCACCGGGGCGCCCTGGGCCACCCGGATCGTGTCGGGCATATCGATCTGCTTCTGCAACGCGATGGACGCCACGTTGTTGGCTTCGGTGGGGGAACCGATGACCAGCGTCGTGTTGTCGCCACCGCTGGCGCTGTTGGCGAGGGCCTGGGTCCCGGCGCTGACCACCGAAAGTAGGATCGACGAGCCGAAGCGGCGGAAGAAGTGGGTGTCGACGTCGCCGTCCAGGCCGCCACGTCCCAGGCGGTCGGTGGCCGGCGAACCGACGTCGATCGTCACCCCCTCGGGCGTGATGATCCGCGACCAGACGACGAAGGCGCGGGTCTGGCCGACCGCGGCGGCGCTCTTGTACTGGCCGACCAGGCGGGAACCCCGAGGAACGAGGACCCGGCTCCCGTCGAAGCTGCGCACGTCGCGGCTGACCACGGCGCGCACCTGACCAGGCAGGTCGGAGTCGATGGCCGTCTCCAGAACCGCCGAGATCACCGACCCCTGCGGGATCGTGCGGCCAAGGTCGCGCATCTGGGTTGCGCGTGCGGTGTCGCCCAGGCCGTGGGTGACGCCGGCGGCGAACCGCTCGTCAGCCGACTGGCGGACATCGTTGGGCGGCGCGGGGGGGGATGGCGCGAGGTTCGGGGGTGCGGGGTTCGAAGGCGCGGCCTCGACGGGCGCCCCTGGCGAAGCCCCGGTCTGCGCCACCTGGACGGCGTCCGGCGCGAGCCCGGTCTCGGCCTGCGGGCTGTCGAGCCGAGCCAGCTGGAACGTCTCAGGCGCGGCGGCCTGGGGGCCGCTGAAATCGACCACCACCGTGGGGGCGCGCCAATGCGCTTCCTCGGGGTCCGGCGGCGGCGCGACGGACTGTTCCACCACGGGAGGCGGCGACGCCATGACCGGGGGCGGCGCGGGGGGCAGCACCGGTTGTGGCGCAGGCGCCGGCGCCTCGACGACCTTCGCGACCGGCGCCTCAGCGGTCTCGGCGCGGGCCTCGCGGCTGCCGGACAGGCCGTTGAAGACCATGACGCCCAGCACGGCGGCGCCAGCCACGCCGATCCACACCGTCCACGGTGAATCCGGGGCGCGCACCTTCGGCCGCACGCCCACGCTGCGCATGAAAACCGCGCTCAGTTCGGTCGAGGTCTGATCCCTACGCGTCATCGCCGCCACCATCGATCCTTCTTGCGCGCCTTGAGCACGCTGGCCTCTTCGATCCGGAAACCGTCGTTGTAGATCCGCGTCACCTCGCTTCCGCGCCGCAGCACGAAGCCGCGGGCCACGCGATCGACGACGAGATAGCCGCTGCGCTGGCGGGTATTCACCACCGACTCGCCGCCGTCGGGATCGACCGCGAAGATCGCCGGCAGGTCCTCCGCCTCGCGGAACGAGAAGTAGGTGTCCAGCCCGTCGTCGAAGACCTTCACCGGAAGGGTCTTGGCCGACCCCTGGTAGGAGTAGGACGCATTGCGTTCGACGGGCGGAGGCGGTGGAGGCGGGGGCGCGATGTAGGCCACCACCGGCGGCGCGTACAGGAACCGGACGCTGAACGGCGCCGAGCGGGCGGCCGAGCGTGGACGGACGCTGAGCTCGAAATTATAGCGCCGCAGGTTGGTGATCACCGTCATGTTCGTCTGAGGACGCGCGCTCATCGGCTTGAGAAACAAGAGATTTGCACGTCGGTTTGGCGTCACCTGCCAGCCGAGCGAATCCCCGATCGCGACATTCTCGATCTTCTCCGCCGGATCGAACTCGACCGAGAGCTGGTAGCCCAGCGCCACCTTCAGTTCGACCACCTCCGCGGGGTCGTACTGGACCAGGTGGATGCGCGGGTCACCGGGGCCGGGTTGCGGAACCACCGCCAGCGCAGGGCTGGCGGCAAGCGCGAGGCCGAAGGCGAGGGCGGACAAACGGATCATCGGGAAACTCCCGCACGACGCGCGGTGAAGGCGGGGCGGCGATAGGCGTCGCCCAGGCGGCTTGTCTCGTCCGGCGTGGCGGAAACCTGGCGGGTGGAGGTCGCCGCCGACGCCGCGGCCGCTGCGGCGGTGGCGGAGCGGCTGCGGGCCGAGGCCTGATCGCGCTGGAGGTCGAGGGCCAGCCGCTCGGCGCGCGAAGGCATCGGAGCCACGGAGGCCATGGCGGCCTGAGGCGCATGTTGCGCTTCGGCTCGACCGTCGCGGTTGCGGCGGCCGGTCGGCAGGTGGAATCCCATGGCCATGATCGCGGCCCCGGAGACCAGCACGGCCTGGCCGGCCGCGAACACGAACACCAGGGCGGCGGCGCTCATCACCGTCTGCGGCATGAGCCGCTGGCCCAGACGCTGTTGGGTCAGCGTGCTGATCCAGGGGTCGAGTACGGACAGCATCAGCACGATCAGCAGCCAGGCGACCAGCGGCGTCAGCGCGGAGGCGGCCAAGGCGCGCAACCAGCCGACGAACAGACCGCGGGTCGCCGGAATGAGCGCAAGCGCAATGAAGATCGGGCCAATGGCCGTCAGCACGCCGATCGACAAGGTCGCCGCCGAGATCACGCCGGCGCTGGTCACGAACAGGGCGCCGGATGCGGCCGAGGCCGCCTCGGCGGCGGCGGCCTGCGGGCTGGAGTAGCCCTTGGCGTTGGGCCCGGCGATCTTGCCGTAAGCGGCGCCGGTCTCGCTGAACTCGTTGTAGGCAGCCTGCAGGCCCGCCACCGGATTTGAGGCGAGGCTGGAGCCGCCCACGCCATCCACCGACGGCGCCGAGATCAAGGCCGCGAGCTCGACCGGCGCGCGATCCGCAACGTCGAACACCAGCGTCTGGAACGTGGACCAACTGGTGACCAGCGCCAGGATCGCACCGATCTTGAGGGCAATGCCGGGGGCGTCGGAGAGCCGCATTGAACCCTGCGCGAACAGCATCCGATAGCCGACCAGCGCCACATAGATCGTGAGGAGGGCGGTGAGCGCGGCCTGGAACACGGGCGAGCTCGAGGTGAGCGCCATATAGCCGCTCTGGGCATAGGCGCGGGTCTGGCAATCCACCGTCGCCAGGACGCCGCGGATCACACCATCATCGACAAGGGCGACGCAGGCTCCGTTCATGCCGCGCTCCGGCCTTTGCGGGCGTCGCGCTCGTTCATGAAGGTCGGCAGCCAGGCCGCCGGCTCGTCACCCACCTGCTGGCGCAGGGCGTCGAGCCGGCGCACGGCCCGCTCGGTGCCGGCCAGAACGGCGAGTTCGCCCGAGAGACCGGTGAGGTCGAGACGCGCCACGACACTGTGGTCGCCGCGCTTGATCAGGAAGCAGCGCGACGTGTCCGGCAGGTTCCTCACCAGCTCGAACTCGTGCTCGGTCAGGCCGAAGCCGTCGACGTAGTCCGAGGCCTTGGCCCGCGCGTTCGGGAAGAAGATCTGGGTGGCGGCCTGCTCGATGATCGCCGAAGCGATGCGGCTGTCCAGGGCGTCCGAAGCCGACTGGGTGCAAAAGCCGACCAGGCCGTTGCGCTTGCGGATGGTCTTTTCCCAATCCTTGATGCGGCGCACGAAGACCGGATCGTCGAGGACCTTCCAGCCTTCATCGACAATGAACATGGCGGGCGTGCCGTCCAGCCGCTGCTCGAGCCGGTGGAACAGGTACATCATCGCCGGGATGCGGATGGTCGGCGCATCCAGCACCTTGGTCATGTCGAAGCCGACGATGCGGGTCTCGATGTCCAGGAGGTCGTCGGCGTTGTCGAACAGCCACGCGTGGTCGCCGCCCTCGCACCAGGCGGAGAGGCGCGAGGCGAGGTCGCCTGCATGGGGCCGGCGCGCGCCGCGGAACAGCTCGCGCAGGTAACGCAGGCGGCGGTGGCCGGCCGGCTGGGCGAAGTTCGCGTCGATGGCGTCGGCGATCATCGCCCGGTCTTCGGAATCCAGCATGTCGCCGTCGGCGGTCAGCAACTGCCCGACCCATTCCGCCAGGAAGGCGCGGTTGCCGGGAGTGTCCGGCAACGCCAGCGGATTGAAGCCGGTAGGTTCGCCCGGCGAGATCACGTCGTAGCGGCCGCCGATGGCGCGGATGAACGGCTCGGCGCCGCGATCCTTGTCGAAATAGGCGATCCGCGGCTTCAACCGTTCGGCCTGGGCCAGCAGGAAGGTGAGCAGCACCGTCTTGCCCGAACCCGATGGGCCGATGACGGTGAAGTTGCCCAGGTCGCCGTTGTGGAAGTTGAAGTGGTAGGGGCCAAACGCGGTGGTCTCGAGCACCGCGATCGCCGGCCCCCAGTGGTTGCCGTCGGCTTGGCCGGTCGGATGGTTGTGGAAGCTGGCGAGGCCCGCGAAATTGCCGGCGGAAATCATCGCTTTCCGCGCGATATATTTGAAATTGGCCGGGAACTGAGCCCAGAAGGCTGGCTCCAGATTGACGTCCTCGCGCACCGCCACGGCGCCCATCTCGGCCAGCGCCGATTGAAGGTCGGCGACGCCAGCGTCCAGTTCTTCCAGGCTGTCGGCCTTGGCCAGGATCGTCAGATGGTGCTCGCCATAGGCAGCGCGGCCGGCGCCCACGTCGTCGCGGGCCTGGGCCAATTCGCCCCGGAGGCTGAAGGCGTCGTCCTCGGCGGCCTTGAGCCGGCGCAGCGCCAGGCCCATGCGGTCCAGCGCCACCTGCCGGTCGACGAAGGCAAAGCTCTCGGTGAGCACCAGCTCCATCGGCAGCCGCAGCACGCCGTCCAGCAGGCCGGGCGCGGTGCGGGCGGGATAGTCCTTCAGCGAGACCATGGCCCCGAACGTCGAGCCTTCGGCCCCGCCGCCGAACTCCATGGCGTCCAGCCCGAAGCTGAGGCGACGGGTGGCGATGGCGTTCGACAGGTCGCCCGTCGGCGCCAGGACCGGGCGCAGCTCGCCGTTGAGGATCAGGCTGAGGAACTCGGCCGGTTCGGAGCGCTGGGCGCCGCCGCCCGCGGTATAGAGGCTGAGACTGCGTGCGCCGTAGGGGGCCAGCGCGGCGGCGAACGCCTCACGGCTCGCATGCAGGTCGCGCAGGTCCCGGGCGATGTCCGCATCGCGGTTGCGCGAGCCTTTCATCAGCCGCTCGATGAACCCGGCGCTTCCCTGGGTCGGGCGCATCACCAGGGTGAGGAAGATGTCGTTCACATAGAGCCGGCGCCCTGCCAGCTGCTCGCGCCAATGGGTGTCGAGGGCATGGCAGAAGGGCTCTTGCGGAGCGGCCGGGAAGGCGGGCGTCACACGTCGGCGCACCACATGGTGATAGATGGCCAGCCGGGAGCTGGCTGCGCCGCGGAGCACGGTTTCCCGGATCGCCTTGCGATAGTTCAGCTCTTCGTCCGGGGCGGTCTCGAACGGGAATCCCGCTAGGTGCAGCGTCTGGACCAGCAGCCCGTCGCGCGTGCGGAGCGTCATCTCGTCGACGTGCCCGAGGTAGGGCAGGCGCGAGCCTACCGCGACTTCGCGGGGCGCCAGCACCTTGGCGGCGCTGGTGGTCAGGAAGGTGTCGCTCATGGCCGGTAGGAGTTCCCTCGCCAGAAGCCGAAGTTGCGTACGCGTGGGCAGGTGGAGAGCCGGGTGACCCAGAGGTCGAAGAACCGCGGCTCACGCAGGGATCCCACATAGCCGACGGCGTGCATGACCACGGCGATCAGCAGCGCCCAGAACGAACGGGTGATCAGGAACGCCTCGGCGGTGACGATCAGGTTGAGCACCGCGAAAGGATAGGTGACGCCGCCGATCATCTGGGGCCGGGTGAGCGCGGCGAAGACGGGATCGGAAGCCAGCCGGCTCATCGCCTAGATGCCTCCGGCGAGCGAACGGATGCCGGCGACGATCGAGACCGCGCCAAAGATCACGAAGATGCCGACCAGGACCACGAGGCCCCGTCGCCAGTCGAACCGGCCGGTCAGCATCATGTAGCCGATCAGGGCCACGGCGATGACCGCCGCGGTGGTCGCCAGGTTGCCGAGCAGCGTGCCCTGAACCCAGTTCAGCGCCGCCAGCAACGGTGACGAGCCGGCGGGATCACCCTGGACCTGGGCGGAGGCGGGCGCTGCGGCGAAGGTGGCGAGCGCTGCGATGGGAACGACGGTCTTCATGGGCCTCACTGAGCGCCGGCGCCAACCGCCGAAGCGGCCGCAACGCGCGCCATGATGGCGCGGACATAGGATTGGGTCTCGGCGTAGGGCGGCACGCCGCCGTAGCGCTGGACCGCGTTCGGCCCTGCGTTATAGGCTGCCAGCGCCAGCTTCACGTCGCCGAAACGCCGGAGTTGCTGCGCGAGGTAGGCTGCGCCGCCGTCGATGTTGCCCCTGAGATCCGAAGGGTCGACGCCGAGGTCGCTGGCGGTCGTCGGCATCAGCTGCATCACGCCGCGGGCGCCCTTCAACGAAACGGACGCGTGATTGAAGTGGGATTCCTGCCAGGCGACCGCCTCGACGATCGGGGCAGGAACCGCGTGACGCAGGGAAGATTCCTGGATCAGCCGCACGACCTCTTCGCGAGCCGCGGGCGTCGGCGGGGCAGGTCGCGACAGGACGATGGTGGTGAACCCTTCGCTGGTATGGACCGCCGGGCCCGAATAGGTGGTCACGGCGCCGTCGTCCCCGATGGAAAGCACCTGCGCCGAAGCCCCGCAGGACGCGCCCAGGGCCAAGCTCAAGGCCGCCCCAAACGCCCAAGGGTTCACCCTTTTGCAAGCCATGCTTCGCTCCCGCGCCTCAGGTCGCAACCTAGCCTATCCAAGGCCTGCGCGGCCAGACCACATTGTCACTGAGGCAAACTGACGGACACATTCGAAGGAAACAGCGAAGACTGCTTCCCGGATATGAGTAAAGATATGCCTTATATTTAGTCATGTGGGCGACCACGTGAAGCTGTTCTGCAAACTTAAGTGTAGACATGCTGCGGCTCCGCTTTCGGAACGGTGCAGCTGCTCACACGTTGGCGCCCCGCATCTACCTATGCCGATCGAGGATGCCCTGAAACCCGGCGTCCGAGGTTG
>DASVNS010000190.1:0-1733 GCA_036383735.1 Phenylobacterium sp.
TCGTTCCCGCCGGCCAGCTCCCGCATCCGGGCAAAGGCGTAGGCCGGCGCGTCGTCGATGGCCATGAAGGCGCGGATCGCTTCGGCCTGGCCTTGGGTCAGCGAGGGCGCGCCGGCCGCCTCGGCCTTGCGAACCAGGCGCGCCGCGATCTCCGCGGAGCCACGACCGCCCACCGGCTCCACGCCCGCCAGGACCCAGACCTCTTCCAGCAGGGCCGCGGCCTGCGCCTCGGACAAGCCCGCCAGCATGCCGGCCAAGGTCCCGCCGTCCGAGGTCGCCTGGTCCGTGCGCGAAAGCTCGGCCCAAAGCAGCCGCGGACGGCCCGCCACCCGCTTCAGCCGGCTGGCGAGGGTCTCGGGCAGGTCCAGGCTTTCGACGAACGCGCTGAACAGCGCCACGTCGCCCAGCCACAGCGAAAGGTCCGTGCGCCCGCCTGCCTCGGCGGCGCGCCAGGCCAGGGCCGCGATCTCCGCGTCGGCCGCTTCCACCCCGCCGCCGCCCGGCGAGAACATCTCCAGCCCAAGCTGGACGAACTCCTCGGGGTGGTCGGAGCCGCCGGCCGCCCGGAACGCCGCCCCCTGGTACCAATAGGCCCCTGCAGCCCGGCCGCCCTCGATGTGCTGGCGGGCGATGGCCACGGTGAAGTCCGGCCGCAGGCAGCTCTCGGGGCCGCCTTCCGCCTGGACGACGAACAGCCGCGTCCGCATGGCCTCCCCGGCCAGGTCCAGCAACAGGTTCAGCGGTTGCAGCAGCGGGGCGTCGGCGCGTTCGGCGCCCGAGGCTTCCAGCGGCGCGCGGATGGCCGCCAGCGCCTCGGCGGGAACAGACGTCTCGACGCGCATCAGCCGGCGTCCAGGATGCGGCGCAGGGCGGCGACCAGTTCGCCCCGCGCGATGGTCTGCTGTCCCGGTCGCTGGCCGCGCCATTCCGCGTTGTCGGCGACCTTGGACGCCAGCTCCCGGCCCAGGTCCAGGTCCTTCACCGTGACCGTTCCCGCGGCGAGCTCGTCCTCGCCCACGATCACGGCCGCGGGCGAGAGGCGCCGGTCGGCATACTTCATCTGCGCCTTCATGCCGGACGAGCCGAGGTAGACCTCGGCGGCGATCCCGGCGGTGCGGATTTCCTGCGCCACCGTGAAGTAATCGGCCATCCGGGTCTGGTCGAAGGCGATCACCACCACCGGCCCGCGCGCCGCCTTCGACAGGTCGCGACCCGCCGCCTTCAGCGCCGAGGCCAGCCGGGAGACCCCGAACGAGAAGCCCGTCGCCGGCGTCCGCTCGCCCGTGAAACGCGCCACCAGGTCATCGTAGCGCCCGCCCCCGCCGATCGAGCCGAACCGCATCGGCTGGCCCTTGTCGTCCAGCGTCGAGAGCAGAAGCTCGGCCTCGAAGACCGCGCCCGTGTAGTATTCCAGACCGCGCACCACCGATGGATCGAAGGTCGCGCGATCGGCGGCGACCCCCAGGCCGGTCAGCGCCGCGTCGATGGCCGCCAGCTCCGCCAGCCCTTCATCGCCCTCGGCCGAGCCGCCCACCACGTTGGCCAGCTTGGCCAAGGTGGACGACCGGTCGCCCGCGCCGGCCGCTGTGAAGGCCAGCACCCGTTCGGCGGCCGCCGCGTTCAGTCCGGCGCCCTTGGTGAAGTCGCCGCTCTCGTCCTTGCGGCCGTCGCCAAGCAGCAACCGCACGCCGTCCGGCCCCAGGCGGTCCAGCTTGTCCACCGCCCGCAGCACC
>DASVNS010000191.1:0-25312 GCA_036383735.1 Phenylobacterium sp.
CTGGCCCGCACTGCGCCATGGATCAGCATGGGATGAATTCCGACGCCCGCAAACGTATAGCTTCCTCCGCTTAACCCCCTGGGCCAAGGGCGCTTGCACGATTTTTGCCGCATCGAGGTCCAAAGACCGCCGGTTTGCGCCTATATGCGACGCCTTGAGCCTTAAGGGGGAGCTGACCCTGAAGAAGTTGCGCTGGGAATGGCTTCGTCCGTCGCGGGCGAAGATCGGGATCGCTGCGGTCCTGATGGCCCTGGTGGCCGGCCCTGCATGCGCGCCTTCGCCGGGTGCGCACGCCAAGGCGCGGTTCGTCGCCTACGACCTCTCCAACCAAGGCCTGCTGAAGGTCGCGTTGCGGATGGATCCGGCGATGCGCGCGCTGGCTGTCCGGCATGATCCGGCGTCACGCGCGCCAGACCTTTGGGCCCGTCCGCAAGGCTGGGCCGCGCTGGACATGGGCCACGTTCCCGACCTGGGCCTGGCCACGGAAACCGACGCGGCCGCGGCCGCGGAGGTGAACGAGCTTCGTCCGTTCTCCGGCCTTCCGATCCGGCCGATGAAGCCCTTCGTGCTGAATGCCGGCGGTGAAGACCGCGCGCGGGCCGTTCAATGCCTTTCCGAGGCCGTCTACTATGAGGCCGCCCGCGAGCCCGAGGTCGGCCAGGAGGCGGTGGCGCAAGTCGTGCTGAACCGCATGCGTCACCCGGCCTATCCGAAATCGGTCTGCGGCGTCGTCTATCAGGGCTCGGCCCGGGTGACCGGTTGCCAGTTCACCTTCACCTGCGACGGGTCGCTACGGTTTGCGCCGCAGCCGGCGCTGTGGAAGCACGCCAGGGCGGTCGCCGAACGCGCCCTGAGCGGCTACGTCGACAGGACCGTCGGCTCGGCCACGCACTACCATGCTCGGTATGTCGCGCCCTACTGGGCGCCGACGCTCGTGAAGATGACCCAGGTCGGCCAGCATATCTTCTATCGCTGGACCGGACCCTGGGGTGAGCCGCCCGCCTTCACCGGCCGCTACGCTGGGGGCGAGGCCTACCTCAGCCCGGCCATCCTCGGCGGGCTGGACGCCCGCACGCAGGGTGGGCTGCTTTCCGTCGATCCGCTGGGTACGCCCAGGGAGCGCAAGATCACCTTGGCCGTCGCAGGTGAGGTCCGCACCTATGATGTGGTCGATCCCACGGCCCCCAGCGGCGAGCGCACCCGGGTGGCGGGCGTGCTGATGTCCACGCGCCGCCAGCCCACCGCCGATGAGGTCAAGCGCATCAACCAGAGCCTGGAGGCGATGGAGCGCGCCATGGACCAGAAGCCCGTGGGGGCGCCGCTATCCGCGCCGCCCTCCGGCCAGACCACGGCTACGCCGGCAGCTACCTGAACGCCACGCGCAGCTTCGCGCCCAGGAAACGGCCGGTTGCATCGTGGCCCCGGGCGCTTGCGGGGCCGCCCATGCGCTCGGCTCCCGGCTCAAGGCCGCAGAGGAAGCCCAACGAGCCGATCATGCCTGCGTCGCTGAATCGCCGATCCACCGAGGTCCGGGCGACGCCCGGCATGCGGGGTTCGGGCGCGTGGGCATAGCGGGGTGCGAGGGCGCCCGGAGCGGCCAGGTCGACAGCGATGCCTCGTGGCGTCGCCTTCAGCGGCGCCGCCATCAGCGCTTCCGCCGCCGTCTCGGCGCGAGCCGGGCCAGCGGCGATCAGCAAGGTCAAGGCGAGGGCCGCGGCTTTCACGACGGGCATCGTACGCCCGTCAGGTTGAGAAAGCGTTCGGGTAGGTCACCTTGATCCGCCCGGCGCCCTCCGAAGTCCCGTCAGGCTCCCGGACGGTCTCGGACACTACCAGGCGCCGATCTTCTGCGCCTCGTGATGGCTGATGGGGTGGTGGGCGGCCTTGTGGTCCTCCTCGGCGAGGAAGCGAACAGCCTCCAGCGCCGCCATGCAGCCCATGCCGGCGGCGGTCACGGCCTGGCGGTAGACGTCGTCGGTCACGTCGCCGGCGGCGTAGACCCCGTCGACGGCGGTCGCGGTCGTGCCCGGTTTCACCTTCAGATAGCCCGAAGCGTCCATCTCCAACTGGCCCTTGAACAGTTCGGAGGCCGGCGCATGGCCGATGGCGATGAACACGCCGTCGGCGGCCAGGCTCTGGGTCGCGCCGGTGCTCACGTTCTTCAGGCGAACGCCGGTGACGCCCATGGGGTCGGTGTCGCCGAGCACTTCGTCCAGGACGTGTTCCCAGATCACCTCGATCTTCGGGTGGTTGAACAGCCGCTCCTGCAGGATCTTCTCGGCGCGGAATTCGTCCTTGCGGTGCACGACGGTGACCTTGGCGGCGAAGTTGGTGAGGAACAGGGCTTCCTCCACCGCCGTGTTGCCGCCGCCGACCACGATCACCTGCTTGCCGCGGTAGAAGAACCCGTCGCAGGTGGCGCAGGCCGAGACGCCGAAGCCCTGGAACGTCTGCTCGGTCTCCAGCCCCAGCCACTTGGCCTGGGCGCCGGTGGCGATCACCAGGGTCTCGGCCAGCCAGACCTGGCCAGAGTCGGTCTCCAGCCGGAACGGCCGCCTGGACAGGTCCGCCTTGGTGACGATGTCGCTCACGATCTCGGCGCCCACATGCTCGGCCTGGGCCTGCATCTGCTCCATCAGCCAGGGCCCCTGGATGACGTCGGCGAACCCCGGATAGTTCTCCACGTCGGTGGTGATGGTCAGCTGACCGCCGGGCTGGATGCCCTGGATCAGCACGGGCTTCAGCAGGGCGCGGGCCGCATAGACGGCGGCGGTGTAGCCGGCGGGGCCGGAGCCCACGATCAGGCAGCGGACATGGCGCGGTTCGGGGCGAGGTTCGGACATGTCCCCTATGTAGTGAAGATTCCGGGCGAGGGCGACGGCGAGGCCGCGCTCATGTATGCTTTCGTCATGTACGAGCTCTTGCAGCGCATCACGATTGAGCGGGACAAGATGGGGGGGAAACCCTGCATCCGGGGCCTCCGCGTCCGCGTGCAGGACGTCCTGGAGATGTTGGCCGGGGGGGCGACTGCCGATCAGATCCTGGCGGACTTCCCGTATCTGGAGCCTGAGGATATCCGTGCGGTCCTCGCGTACGCTGCGGTGCAGGTGGCGGGAACGACCGTGATCGCGGCGTGAAATTCATCATCGACGCCCAGCTACCGCCGGGTCTCGCAGATTGGATCGAGCGGCGCGGCCACGAGGCGCAGCACGTCTACCGGATCAGCCGGGTTGACGCGCCCGATGCGCTCATCTGGGAACTGGCGCTGGAGCAGGGCGCGATCGTGGTCACCAAGGATCATGATTTCGTGGAATGGGCGACGAAGCGGCATCCTGCCCCGCCCATCGTCTGGGTGCGGCTAGGCAACGCTGCGAACGCACCCTTAACGGCGCGCGTCGAAGCTGTGTGGGATCAAATCGTTGCGGACCTTGAGTCCGGAGCCCAGGTCGTGGAAGTCGGGCGCGAATGAGTCAAACCCCCGAGATCGAGATCGCCGGCCGGAAGATCGGCGCCGACCATCCGCCGTTCGTGATCTGCGAGCTGTCGGGCAACCACAATGGCAGCCTGGACCGGGCGCTGCAGATGGTGGACGCGGCGGCCGACACCGGCTGCGACGCCATCAAGATCCAGACCTACACCGCCGACACCATCACCATGGACGTGGACCGGCCCGAATTCCGGATCACCGGCGGCCTGTGGGACGGGCGCAGCCTCTACGAGCTCTACCGGGAGGCCTACACACCCTACGAATGGCATGCCGCGATCTTCGAGCGGGCGCGCAAACGGGGCGTGATCATCTTTTCCAGCCCGTTCGACGAGACCGCGGTGGACTTGCTGGCCGGCCTGGACGCGCCCGCCTACAAGATCGCGTCGTTCGAGGCCGTGGACCTGCCGCTGATCCGCTATGCGGCGGGCAAGGGCCGGCCGCTGATCATCTCCACCGGCATGGCCAACCTGGCCGAGATCCAGGCCGCGCGCGACGCGGCCCTCGCGGGCGGCGCGCCGGGCGTGGTGCTGCTGCACTGCGTGTCCAGCTATCCGGCCACCTTTGCCGACGCCAACGTGCGCACCGTGGCGGACATGGCGCAGCGGTTCGACTGCCCCGTCGGCCTCTCCGACCACACGCCGGGAACGGCGGCCTCCGTCGCGGCGGTGGCCATGGGCGCCTGCGTCATCGAGAAGCACTTCACCCTGGCGCGCGCGGATGGCGGGCCGGACGCGGCGTTCAGTCTGGAGCCGGCCGAGTTCAAGGCGCTGGCGGACGACACCAAGGCCGCCTGGGCCGCCTTGGGCCGGGCGCACTACGACCTGCTGGGCTCGGAGCGCGGCAATGTGCAATTCCGGCGCTCGCTCTACGTCGCCGCCGACGTGAAGGCCGGCGAGCCGCTGACCCGGGCCAATGTCCGCTCCATCCGTCCCGGCAATGGCCTGGCGCCCGCCCACTACGAGGACGTGTTGGGTCGCACCGCGAAGCGGGACTTGCAGCGCGGTGAGCCGCTCGCTTGGGACATGTTGACCTCGATCTCCGGCCCTCTAGATTAGTTATCAATGTTCACTTAGGGTGATCGGCATCAAAGGCCGACCGTGGCAGGCGCACGGTCGACCCAAAAAAGCTCTGGGAGGTTCGCCATGAATGCTGTCGCCGAGACCGCTACGAACGCTGGCCACTTCGACGTCATGATCGTCGGAGCGGGAATTTCCGGGGTGGGCGCCGCCTACCATATGCGCCAGCAGTCTCCCGAGCGCTCGTTCGTCGTGCTGGAAAGCTTCGAGAGCTTCGGCGGCACGTGGCTGACCCACAAATATCCTGGCGTTCGGTCGGACAGCGACCTCTACACCTTCGGCTACCGCTTCAAGCCGTGGATCGGCCCGCCCATCGCCACCTCGGCCGAGATCCTCTCGTACATGGGCGCGGTGATCGAAGAGAACGACCTGGCGGCGCACATCCGCTACCGCCATCACATCGAGCGGGCGAGCTGGTCCAGCGAGCGGAACCTCTGGACGATCGAGGCGGTGCGCCTCGACACCGGCGAACGGCTGCGGTTCACCGCCAACTTCCTGTGGATGTGCCAGGGCTACTACCGCCATTCCGAGGGCTACACGCCCGAATGGGACGGCATGGACAGCTTCAAAGGCCGTGTGGTCCATCCGCAGACGTGGCCCGACGACCTGGATCTGACGGGAAAGAAGGTGGTCGTCGTCGGGTCTGGCGCGACCGCCGCGACCCTGTTGCCCAACATTGCGGACGACTGCGGGCATGCGACCCTGCTGCAGCGTTCGCCCACCTATTTCATGTCCGGCCTCAACCAGAACGAACTCGCCGACCTCCTGAGGGAGATCAAGATCGACGAGAACTGGATCCATGAGATCGTGCGGCGGAAGCTTCTGCACGACCAGGCCGCGTTCACCCGTCGCGCCATCGAAGAGCCGGAGGCGGTGACGCAGGAGCTGCTGGCCGGCGTCAGCGCCTACGTCGGCCCGGAGGTGACCGCCAAGCACTTCACGCCGACCTACCGGCCGTGGCGGCAACGGCTGGCCTTTGTGCCGGACGGCGACATCCTGCAAGCCGTGCGCGACGGCAGGGCGTCCGTCGTGACCGATGAAATCGACCGGTTCACCGAGACCGGCATTCGGCTGAAATCGGGCGCGACGCTCGAGGCCGACGTGATCGTCACCGCCACGGGCTTCAACCTGAATGTGCTGGGCGACATCGATTTCGTCATCGACGGCAAGCCGCTCGATCTGAGCCAGACGGTGACCTACCGCGGCATGATGTTCACGGGCGTGCCGAACCTCGTCTGGGTGTTCGGCTACTTCCGGGCCAGCTGGACCCTGCGCGCCGACCTGATCGGCGATTTCGTCTGCCGGCTGCTGAACCATATGCGCGACAAGGGCGTGGCGAAGGTCTCGGTGGCGCTGCGGCCGGAGGACCAGGACATGGCGCTCGGGCCGTGGATCGACCCCGAGAGCTTCAACCCCAGCTACCTCATGCGGGGCCTGCACCTGATGCCCCAGCGCGGCGACAAGCGCGAGTGGCAGCATACCCAGGACTATTGGGGCGAGAAGGACGAGTTCCCGGCCATCGATCTGGAGGACGCGGCGTTCGTCTACGCGGGCGCCGTTGCCGGATCGAAGGCCGCGTAGCGCGCGGAAGCGCGGGATCGTAAGCCGGGATTAACGCGAAGCGGCTTTTCTGGCCTTAACCATAGGTACCGGAGAGCCCGCGTGAACATGATGGCGAAGCCGACGGCCGGCCCCGGGCTGGCCGCCGACGTGATCTCCGACTTCATCGAGACCGGCGCGCACCTGTTCCACGCGCCGGTGGACGCCGCGGCGGCGGGCGAACTGCTGGCCGAGGTCCGCGCCACACGGGCGTTCGACGCCTCCCTGTTCCTCAGCGAAGCCGAGTTCGACGCCGACCCGCAGTACACAGGCGTGAACCCCAAGCCGGGCCGCAACCTGCTGGAGCGGTTCGAGGCCAGGCTAGGCTTCGTCGAACAGGCCCCGCACATCGTGGCCGCCGTCTCGGCGCTGCTGGGGGACGACTACGAGATCCTGAACAAGAAGGTGGTCTGCGGCGTGCCCGCGCGCTCGATCCCTGGCTGGCTGAAGACGCGCATCCACGGCAATCCCGTGAACAACCTGGGCGCCTATGTGAAGCCGCAGAACCGCGACATCACCTACTTCTACGGGATCGACTTCCACCAGGACCTGATCGACTACAAGGAGCGGGAAGCCGACTTCCTCACGCTGTACATCTATCTGCATCCGGTGACGGCCGCCGACGCGCCGCTGTACCTACTGGAAGGCAGTCACCGCCTGGGTGGGTCGGTGTTTCCGCACGATCTCACCAGGACTGCCCCGGACACCTGGCTCTACGGCAACGGAGAGCATGGCAAGACGGAGACGCAGCAGCGGATCCTGACCGGCGGCGCCGGGTTCGCCGCCATGTGGCACGCCTGCACCCTGCACGGCACCCAGCCGGACGCGGCCGATCACGAACGGATCTCGCTGCGCTACCTCATCGCCAGGGGGCAGGGCCCCGCGCCGGGCATGGACGCCGTCAACGCTACGCTTCAGGGTCCGCTCAGCCTTGCCGACACCCGCAAGGACCTGGCCGCCGACGGCTCGGCTCAGATGCGCGCCAACACGGTCCTGAAGGCCTGATCTTATGGACCCGACGGCGGCGGCCGGGCGCGAGGCGCTCCTCCAGGGGCGGCATGACGACGCCGCGCCGTTGTTCGCCGCCCAGGTCGAAGCCAATCCGGGCGACCATGAGGCGCGCTACTGGCTGGCCAGCGCGCTGATGCTGCTGGACCCCGAACTGGCCGAGCAGGTTCTGAACGATGCCCGCACGCTGCATGCGATGGCCACGGCGCGCACCATGGGCGCCGACCTGCGCCGGCTGAAGGGCGAGCCGGACTATGCGAACACGATCGCCCGACAGCTGCGTGGTCAGGGGCTCGTCGCCATGTCGTCGGTCATCTGGGGCATGGCCCTGGCCGCGGGGCGCAACGACCCCATGACCTTCGACTACGCCCTGGCGCTGCAGCACCAGGGGCGGGTGGAGGAGGCCAGCAGCCTTTTCCGGCAGCTTGCCCAGGGTCACGCCGACTCCGAGCTGCACCAGTTCTCGGTCTATGCCGAGCTGTTCTGCGACGACGGTGAGCGCCGCCACGCCATGGAGGCCCAGGCCTGGGCCAGCCGCCACGCCAAGGCCCCGCCGCCCGCGCCCCACGCCAACCAGCCGCTCGCCGGCCGCAAGGTGCGGGTGGGCTACGTCGCCCCGAACTTCGCGACCAGCCAGCTACGCCAATTCATTACCCCGATCATCGAGAACCACGATCCCGAGGCGGTGGAGGTGATCCTCTATCCGGCCGACGCGGCGACCGAGACGACCTGGCCGGGCTGGATCCAGGTCCATCCGATGGGCAAGCTCGGCGACGCCGAAGCGGCGGCGCTGGTCCGTCGGGATCGCATCGACGTGCTGGTCGACTGCTGGGGCCATACCGCCGGATCGCGGTTGGCGGTCTTCGCGCACAAGCCGGCGCCGGTGCAGGTGGCCTGGATCAATTTCGCCCAGACCACGGGTCTGCCGCAGATGGACTATGTGTTCCATGCCGCGTCCGACCATCCCCCGGCGTTCGGCGACCTGTTCACCGAGCACCTGTGGCCGGTGGGGTCCGTGTTCACGCCGTTCCGTCCGGGCGACGGCCGCCTGCCGCCGACGCCGACGCCGGCCAGGGCCACGGGTGAGCTGACGTTCGGCTCGTACAACCATCCGGCCAAGTTGAGCCCGGGGATGATCGCCGTCTGGGCGGCGGTGCTGCGCGGCGTGCCGGCCTCGCGCCTGCTGCTCAAGTACCGCTATTTCGCCGATCCCGTGCTGCAGCGTGTCCTCCAGGCCCAGTTCGCCGCCCACGGCGTCGCGCCGGAGCGCCTGGTGTTCTCGGCCCACAGCAGCGGCGAGGCATATTTCAGCTCGTTCCAGCAGGTCGATGTCATGCTGGACAGCTGGCCGAACCCCGGCTCCACGACCACCCTCGAGGCGCTGTCCAACGGCGTGCCGGTGCTGGCGATGGTCGGCGACACGCCGAACGTCGGCGGGTTCTACGCCCGGACGATCCTGGAGGCGGCGGGCCAGGCCGACATGGTGACCACGAGCGCCGAGGCCTTCATCGACCGGGCGCTGGAACTCGCCGAGGATCTCGACCAGCTCGACGCGCTGCGGTCGCGGGTGCGGCCAGGGTTCGACGCGAGCGCGATCTGCGACGAAGCAGGTTTCGCAGCGGGCCTGGAGCGGGCCTACGCCGAGATGTTCGAGCGCTCGCGCGTGCCGGCCCCCGCCGCGTCAGCCTCTTCCGGCTGAGCTGGCGGGCAGGGCCGCGAGAGCCTGGGCGAGTTCGGCCATCGCCGCCGTCCAGTCCGAGCCATCGGCGGATATGACCGTCGCCTTCGGGAACCACGGAAGATCGTCCGTGCCGAGTCGCGCCCAGTGCCACCGCGTCGCCAGGAACCATGTCGGCGCGCCGCAGCCGGCTGCCAGGTAGGTCTTCACGCCCGGCGGACCCACCACGACATCCAGCGCGCGGGCAAGGGCCGCCATGTCGTCCAGGTCGCCTCGAACGAGGCCGGGGGGCTGGTGGAGGGTGACGCCGTAGGACTGGCCGACGATCGCCGCCTCGTCGGCGACCTCCCCGTCCTGGAGCGAGACGAGCCTGAGGCCGGGCGTCGCCAACGCCGGCTGCAGATCGCCGAGGGACGGAACCTCCCAGGGCTGCGTCACGTCCAGCCCCGGCTGGCGCCAGGTGATTCCGACCTTCGGGCCGCGGCCGAGGCTCGCCAGCCACTCGCGCCAGTGGCGGACGCGACGGCCCTCGGGCCGCAGGTAGGGCGCACGGCCGGCGAAGTCCTCTATGCGCCCGCGGCCGAGGGAGGGCATCGATCGCATCGGCGCCCAGGCGGCGACGAATTTCCCGTCGTGCAGGAGCGGAGTGTCGAGTTCCGCCGCCTGCTGCGTCTCGCCAAGCCAGGTGCGGCCGAGACGGGGCGCGATCGCCGCCTCCGGGAACGACCGGCGTGCGAGGCTCATCCACTCCGGAGCGACCGCCAGGATCAAGGGCAGGCCTTCGGCGATCAGGCCGGGAACGACGTGGGCCACCAGGAGTTCGCGGGCGAGGTCCGGCTCGCCCATGAGGAGGAGCCGGCCGTGGAGCGGCTCGCCCGGTATCCACCGCGGCGCGGCAACCTTGCTCGCCACGAGCGACGCCGCTCCGGGTTCGGCGCCCCGGGCCAGCGCTGCCCAGCCCTCCGCCAGCCGACCGGTCGCCAGCAGCCGGCGTGCATGCCCGGCGACGATCGGGGCGATGTCCTCCCCCGCCGCGTCGGCCACAGCCTCGGCGCTGAGCTGAAGGGCGCGCTCGTCGTCGCCTTCCGCGTGCAGCACGGCCTCGGCCAGGCCTGCCCTTGCCGGGGCGGAGCCGGGCTCAAGGCGCAGCGCTTCCTCGAAGAACACCGTTGATTGGCCGTACCGGCCCTGGAGACACAGCAACTCGCCAAGGGAGATCCAGAGCCGGGTGCGCCCTGCGTCGGCCTCCAGGCCGGACGTCAGGGTGGCCTGCGCCCGGTCGTAGGCGCCCTGGGCCATCTGGGCGCGGGCCAGGTTCGCGATGACCTCCGTGTCCGGCGCCACGTCCTGCACATAGAGAGAGAGCACGCTCTCGGCGATCGCGTGCTCGCCGACCCGCAGCGCGACGCGACCCATCTCGGCTCCGAACCCGGTGACACCGTCGCCGATGCTCAGCGCCTGGCCGTAGGCGGAGAAGGCCGCGGGGAAGTCGTTGGCCGCCTCGCACGCCCGACCCAGGACCAGCCAGGTCCGCTCCTGGCCAGGATCCAGGTCGGCCGCCTGGGCCGCGGCTTTGATGGACTGGATGAGCTGCCCGTCCCGGAGAAAGACCTCGGCCCGCTCGGTGAGCGCGATTGGATCCGCGTCCGCCTCGACAGTGGGTTCGACTTGACTACTCGCCATGTGGGACTTTGGGCCGGACGTGGAATCACGGGACTTCTGAAGGATGATCCGCCGAAGCCACGGCGAAGTCATCATCGCGACGAGGAAGCGGAACCATGGCTCCAGCGCCCGTCCTGCCGTTCATGACCGAGCCCGCCTACGCGCGGCGGGCCGGCCTGCCGCAGCAGGTGCTGTATGGCGCGGAGTGGGTGGAAGGCGGCGCGCCGCCGGTCTTCCCACCGTCGGAACCCGGCTTCTACGACCTGTCGCCGCTGCGCTACGAGTTCCCGCCGGTCACCCTCACGACGCTGACGGACGTCGTGGTCCAGGGCCGGACCAATATCCTGACGACCCGGGACGCGATCCTGCGGCACGAACTCGTCAACCCACGGACGGAGATGACGACCGCGGAATTCTACAAGCGGCTGTTCCCCGATCGCGACCACCTTTCAGCCAGTTGGGCTCGCACCGACCCCTTCAACGTGGACTACCTGCCCGAGGCGGCAGTCTTCACCGACTGGACGGCGTTCAACTATGCGCATTGGATCACCGAGGTGCTGCCCCGCATCGCGGCATTCGCGGCGCACGCCGACATCCGCTCGGTCCCGCTGCTCATCGACACCGAGCTGCATCCGAACATCATGCGCTCGATCGAACTGGTCGCCGGGCCGGACCTGAAGCTCCATGAACTGGTGGTGGACCACCGCGTCCGGGTGGGGGTTCTGCACAATGTCTCGCCGACCGGCTATGTGCCGTTCACCCTGCGCGACAAGGCGGGTGAGGGTTTCACCCACGGGCTGTTCGGCGGGCAGGCGCTGCGGGAGATGATCGATCGGCTCCGGCGCCACGTCCCGGCGGCCGGGAGTGACGCGGCGCGGCCGAAGCTGTTCATCCGGCGCAATTCCTCGGCCCGCCGCCTGGTCAACGAGCGGGAGATCGAGGCGCTGCTGGTCGGCCGGGGCTTCACCGTGCTGGAGCCGGAACGCCTCAACGTGGAGGAGCAGGTCGCCGCCTTCTCGAACGCGGCCATGGTGGTCGGGGCGACCGGCGCGGCGCTGGCCAACATCATCTTTTGCCGGCCGGACTGCCCGACCGTGGTGATCATGCCGAAGTTCCGGGAGACCGCTTACTGGTACTGGCGGCGGATGGCGGCGGCGGCGGGCGCGGGCGCGGTGCTGCACGTGAGTGGCGACCAGATCGATCCGATGGACGACCCGCACCATCCGCTGGCGGTGCACCAGGACTTCCGGGTCGAGCCGAAGGACATCCTGGACGCGATCGAGGCCGCGGAAGACGTCAGGCGCTGAAGAAAGTGCGCACCTGGGCGATGACGTGGTCGATCTCACGGTCGGAGTGGGTCGGGTCCAGCGGCAGGCTCAGCAGCGACGTCGACAGGGTCTCGGCGACCGGGAAGTCGCCTGCGCGCCACCGGCCCGCATAACATGGCTGCAGGTGCACGGGGGTCGGGTAGTGGATGTTGGAGCCCACGCCGCGCTCGGCCAGGAAGGCTTGCAGTTCGTCGCGAACGCCGGGCGCCCGAACGGCGAACACGTGCCACACCGGCTGAGCCCAGATCCGCACGGTGGGCAGCGCCAGGCCGCGGACGTCCGCCAGGCCGAGGAAGTAGCGGAGCGCCAGCGCACTGCGTCGGGCGTTCCATGTGTCGAGGTGCTCGAGTTTCACGTCCAGCACGGCCGCTTGCAGCGGGTCCAGGCGGGAATTGCGGCCGGCCAGCTCATGGCGATATTTTTCGCGCGAGCCATAGTTGGCGATCATCCGCGCGGTCTCGGCGGTGGCAGGGTCACGGGTCGACAGCGCGCCCCCGTCGCCCAGCCCGCCCAGGTTCTTGGTGGGATAGAAACTGAACGCCGCGGCGTCGCCCAGCCCGCCGCAGCGCCGGCCCTTGTAGCGGGCGCCGTGCGCCTGGCAGGCGTCCTCCAGCACCTTGATGTCGCGGTCGCCGATGACCGCCGCCAGAGCGTCCATATCGGCCGGGTGGCCATAGAGATGGACCGGCACGACGGCGCGGGTCCGAGCCGTGATCAGGGCGGCCAGGCGGCTCATGTCCATCAGCCCGGTGTCCGGCTCGACGTCGGCCAGCACCGGCGTCGCGCCGACCTCATCCACGGCCAGAGCCGTGGCGATGAAGGTGTGGGCTGGCACGATGACCTCGTCGCCCGGTCCGATCCCCCAGGCCCGCAGCGCGATCGACAGCGCGTCGAGACCGTTGCCGACCCCCACCATGTGGTCCGAACCGCAGTACTCGGCGAAGCGCTCCTCGAAGGCCGCGACCTCGGGACCGCCGATCAGGAGGCCGGACTTCATGACGCGGCGCATGGCCAGTTCCATGTCGGCGCCCAAGGCCTGCGAGGTCCGGCCAAGGTCGAGGTAGGGGACTGAGGCGATCGGCTCGTGGCCGGCTTCCCAGCGCACGAAGTCGTCGTATTTCCGGATGTAGTCGGCCTCGTCGTACTCCTCGGAGGCCAGCACGATGATCACCGAGTCATGAGAGAAGTCACTGAGGTCGCGCCAGCAGCCGGCGGAAACGACCGCGGCCTGCGATGGTCGGTTCAGCTCCACCACCTCCGTGCGGCCGTCCTTGGAGATGCTGAGCCGCACGCTGCCGCGCAGGCAAAGGAAGCATTGGCGCAGCGCCTTGTGGCCGTGACTGCCGCGGCCCTGGCCGGCGGGAACGTCGCGGATATAGTAGGCCCGGTGCACCGGGAAGCCGATGTGCCTGGTCACCTCGGCGACGCCGAGGATGCCGTTCTCCATCGGGATGGTTTGCAGCTCGACCAGCCTGACCAGCGGCTCTGCGCCGGACGGCAGCTCGACCTGCGACGGCGGCGCGGTTCCCAGCGGCTGCGGCTGACTGACGGTCACGCCCATTCCTCCCCGAATTATGAGCCTATGGCGCCATATCAGGGTTAACGGCGCATTAGGGCCGCCGCGGTCAGCTGTCGCGTGGCCCGATCAGGTTGAGGAATACCTCCGCGACCCGACCGGCCCCCAGCCCGTCGCACACGGCGGCGCTGTTGCCGGCGAGTTGGCGGCGCAGGCCGGCGTCGCGCATCAGTCGCATCAGGTGGCGGTCGAAGGTCGCCTCGAAATCGGCGGCGGCGAGGTCCGCCGTCAAGGCGGCGTCGCGCTCGGCCATGGCGCGGGCGGCCTCGCGCTGGTTGTCGGCGAGCACCACCATCAGCGACGGCAACCCCAGCACGCAGCGCTCCCAGGTCGATGACCCGGCGGCGCCGATCCCGATATCGGCCTCGGCGGTGAGCCGCGCCATATGCGGCGTGTCGACGTGCAGCAGCACGCGCGGATCTCGTCGGGCGATCTTGGTCAGGCCGGGCAGGCTGGGCGCCTGCGCGCCGAGCACGACGTCCAGCCCGATGTCCTGCACGCGAGGCCGCAACAGGTCCACGACCTGGGCCGTGACGCCGCCCACATCGGTGAGGCCCATCGACACCAGCACCCGCAGCACGGGCTCGCCCCGCCAGGCCAGGGCGGGTTCGCGCAGGGCGGCGAACTCCGGGCGGACCGGGGCATAGGTCGGGCCCAGCAGCAGGCGCGTCGTCTCGCCCGTCAGCGACAGGTAGTCGGCTGGTTTGCGACCGGGGCCGGAGTCCACGACGACGTCGGCGCCCAGCGCCCGGTTCGCCAGGTCGTCGATGACCAGGACGGGGCGGCCCTGGGCCATGGCCCGGTGGTCGGGCTCCGACAGGCCGTAGTGATCGAAGACGATGGCGTCGAACGCCTCGCGCACGGCGGCCGCCGCCAGGTCCTCGGCGGCGATCCGCGGGGTTCCGGGCGCGAACGCGTCCAGCAATTCGGCGATGGCCGGGGGGCCGACGAACACGCAGGCCGCGCCCTGGGCGTTCAGCGCCTGGGCCAGGGTCAGCGAGCGCATCACGTGTCCGCCGCCGACGGCAGCGCCTGCGTCCACGACGAAGAGGATCCGCGGTCCGGTCATGGCCCTGCCTCGCGCGGCAATGGGGCAAGCTCGGGGCGGCGAGGGACGATGCCGGTCATGGCTCCCTGATGGCCCGATGCGTCCCCAAAAGCAAAGGGCCGCCCCGAAGGGCGGCCCCGGCAGGTGGCGAAGTAGCCCCCGCTAGACGATGTCTGCCGCTGCAAAGGTGGTGCGGCCGACCAGCAATACCGCCGCGTCCGCGTCGTGGTCGCCGTCGCTGTCGTAGAAGACGTAGGTGTCGGCCCCGACCACCACCGACGTGTAGATGACGGAGCCGGCCAACGCCGTGGCTGCGGCCGCGAGCGCCGAGGCGAAGTCCGCCGCCGTGCCGCCGGCCGCATAGTTTGCACCGCCTGCCGCGCCGCCGAACTCCAGCTTGTCGGTCCCCGACGTGAAATCGGTGATCGAGTCGAAGGCGGCGGCCGTCGCGGGACTGGCCGCGGCGGAGAAGTTGAACAGGTCGGAGCCGTTGCCGCCGGTGAGGAGGTCGACGCCCGCCCCACCCGTGATCGTATCGTTCCCGGCGCCCGCCGTGATGGTGTCGCCACCGGCGCCGCCGGTGACGCTGTTGTTGCCTTCGCCCGCACTCAGGATGTTGTCCGCCGAGCCGCTGCCGCTGATCGTATCGTCGCCATCCAGGCCCTGGATGGCGACGCGGCCGCTGAAGGTGATGACGTCGGCGCCGGCGCCCGCGTTGACGATGTCCACGCCGCCGCCGCTCGTGCTCGACACGTTGATGACGTCGTTGCCGGCGCCGGAGCTGATCGAGTCGTTGTCGGCGCCGGTGGTGATCGTATCGTCGCCGCCGGCGGAGACGACGGTGTTGTTGCCGATCCCTGCGTTGACGATGTTCGCGCCGGCGCCCGCGTCGATCGAGTCGCTCCCCGCGCCCGAGAGGATGCTGTCGGCCCCTGCGCCCGCGCTGACGGTGTCGTGGCCCGTACCGGCGCTCAGGGTGTTGTCGCCCTCGCCCAGGGCGATCGTGCCGTTGCCGCTGGTGGTCGAAATCGAGTCCGCCCCGGCCCCCGCGCTGATGTTCACGTCGGCCGTGGCGCCGGTGATGGTGTCGGCGCCTTCGCCGCCGATCACCAGGCCGCCGCCGCCCAGGGTGATGGCGTTCGCGCCGGCCCCGGCGTCGATCCGGTCGGAGCCGCCGCCCGACGAGATCGTATCGTTCCCGTCGCTGGTCGCGATGGTGTCGTCGCCACCGCCGGCGGACACGCTGTCCGTGCCCAACCCGGTGGAGATGTTGTTCGCGCCGCCGCTGGCCGTCACCGTATCGTTGCCGTCGGACGTGACGATCGCGTTGCCGCCGGTCCCGGAGGTGACGCTGTCGTCGCCCGCGCCCGTGTTGATGGTGTTGACGCCGTCGCCGACGGCCACGCGGTCGTCGCCGGCCCCGGCGTCGATCAGGTTGGCCCCGTCGCCCGTGGTCATGGTGTCGTTGCCGGCCCCGAGGGTGACGACGTCGTTGCCGCCGCCGCCGTTGACGGTGTCGGCGCCGTCGCCGGCGTCGATCGTGTCGGCGCCCGAGCCGGCCACGATGGTGTCGTCGCCGAGACCGCCGTCCAGCGAGTCCTTGCCGCCGTTGCCGGTGATGCTGTCTGCGCCGTCCTGGCCGCCCAGCGTGTCGCCGGCCGACGAGCCTCGCACGCTGTCATTGCCCAGGTTGCCCAGCACATAGTCGCCGCCGCCCTGGCTGGCGTTGATGCTGTCGTCGCCCTGGCCACCGAGCAGCAGGTCGAGGCCCGCGCCGCCGACGATGGTGTCGTTGCCGAGGTTGCCCTGGGCGAACTGCAGCACCGTGGCGGTGCTGAAGCCGCCCACGTCGATGAAGTCGTTGTCCTTACCGCCATAGATGACGTCGTCGCCGGCGTCGCCCGACAGGACGTCGGCGCCCTGGTTGCCCTGCAGCAGGTCGTTGCCGGCGCCGGCGGCGAGGGTGTCATCGCCCGTGCCGCCGTAGAGGCCGTCGGCCGCAGCGGTGCCCTGGACCGAGTCCGCGCCCGTGGTGCCCGCATAGAGCAGCGAGCTGTCGGCGAACACCGCAGCCGAGCCGCCCGATGTGGACGTGGCGCGGAAGCCGCCCGGATCGGCGAAGGTGAGCGTTTTGCTGGGAGCCGTCAGCACGAGGTAGTCCGGCGTGTCGACGGTGAACGGCACGAAGCTGACCGAGACCTTCGCCGCGGTGGCCGTCCCGTCGGTGAAGATCATGCGATCGGTCGCAGAATTGAAGGAAGACGCCTGCGCGGCGGTCATTTCCTCAAAGAAAAACGTGGCCACGTGGCGGCTCCCGGTTGCGAATCAGTTGGTATCCCTGGCGGGAAGGCTAGCTGCAAATCCTTAGGTAACGTTACCGTAGCGGACGAAACCGCCAACAAAACCATCGCCTAAGGTCGAGTCATCCCGCGAGGTCAGACGGATCCGTCATAGCGGAGCAGCAGCTCGCGAGCGGCTCGATCAGTCTCTAGCAGGGGGGCATACGGTGGCGCTGTCAACTCGCCGGCGAAGCGCCTCGCAATGCCCCGATCTTGCAACTCTGCGTGGAAACGTCCGAGCTTGGCGCTGTGGCCGTCCATGGGCAGGACGAACAGTGGCTTGCCCGTGGCGGCTGCGTCCGTCGCGAGGTTGGTGGAGTCCTCGGTGACCAGAATGGCGTCCGCGGCGGCCAGGAATGCGAAGTAGGGGTTGTCGCCGGTTCCGTCCCAGATCGTCCCGGGCAGATGGCGCAGCGCCCGGGTCATCGTCTCGCGGGCCGGGGCGGGCGTGCGTCGGGTGAAGGACAGCAGAAGCGCCCCGCCCGCGCCCTCGACCGCGGCGGCGATCGCGGCGGCCAGCGAGCGAGCGCGAACCTGCGAGAGACCGTGCGCCTTCGACGTCCCGCCGATGATCGCCGCCACGCGTGGCTGGGGCCAGGTGTCCAGCAGATCCTGGAAACGGGCCTGCTCGAGCCGGAGCTTTTCGGGCGTGATCCGATTGGGCGCGCCCAGGATGGGGAACACGTTTGGACCGCTCAGCCGATCGTGGCTGGGGGGTACGACCAGGTCGAACCGGTCCAGGGGCGCCTTCGGATCCTGGACCTGCACGACGAAGGTGCGGCCGCCGCTCCATTTCAGGATGCGGGTGGACAGGGGCAGGGTCGCCCGACCCGCAGCGATCCAGATGTCGGGGTAGGGCGTGGCGATAGCGTCGCCAGTCAGGGCGCCAGGGGGGATCAGCCGCCAGGGCAGACGCCCGAGGCCGGCACGCCACCCGATCCGCTTGACGGCGATATGCGCCGGCTTCAGGCGGGCGACCGCCTCGGCGAGGCCCAGAGCCTGGGCCTCGATGCCGGCGCGGCCGTCCGAGACGGCCCAGATCCTCAGGGGACGTGCGCCGGCCATGTAAGTGGGCTCAGACCCACTCCACCTTGGTGATTTCGTAGGCCTTCACGCCACCGGGGGTGTTCACCTCGACGACGTCGCCGCTCTCCTTGCCGATGATCGCACGGGCGATCGGAGACGTGACCGACACGCGGCCGCTCTTCACATCGGCCTCGTGCTCGCCGACGATCTGGTAGCGGGCCTCTTCCTCGGTGTCCTCGTCGACCACCGAGACCGTGGCGCCGAACTTGACCTGGCTGCCGGAGAGTTTGGACACGTCGATCACCTGGGCGCGCGCCATGCGGTCCTCGATGTCGGCGATCTGGCCTTCGATCCAGCCCTGCCGCTCCTTGGCGGCATGATACTCGGCGTTCTCCGAAAGATCGCCGTGCGCGCGCGCTTCGGCGATGGCCGCGATGACCGAGGGCCGCTCAATCGTCTTCAAACGCTTCAGTTCTTCGTCAAGGGCTTTGTAGCCCTTAACGGTCATCGGAACTTTTTCCATCATGACTCGAGGTTCGCCTTGGTGATCCCCACCCCGGCCGCGGGCGAACACGGCCCGGGGGCAAAGAAGCTAGGATTGTGCGGCGCAAAAATCAAGGCCGAACCTCAACAAGCTCCAGCGCAGCCACCAGTCCGGGCTGGTTGTCGCCGAGCACAAGGCGTCCGCCGTGGAGCTTGGCGCAGGCGGCGACGAGCGCAAGGCCGAGGCCGGAACCGGTGGTGGTCCGTGAGACCTCCAGCCGGACAAACCGTTCCTGGACGCGCCCCAGATGTTCGGCGGGGACACCTGGTCCGTCGTCGGCCACCGAGATGCGGGCGCGGCCCGGTCCTGCCTCGTCGACGCGAACCACCACCGTGGCGCCGGCGCCGGCATGGATGACCGCGTTGTGCAGCAGGTTGCCCACCGCCTGGCGCAGCAGGGCCGGGTGGGCGCGCGCCAGGACCGGATAGCTCGGCGCCTCGGTCACCAGCGTCTGGCCGGCGTCCTCGATCACCGGTGCGAACAGCTCCGCGATGTTGAGCACCAGGGCTGACACGTCGATCTGCTGCATGTTCTCGCGGCTGAGCCCGGACTCGGCGTGGGCGATGTCGAGCAACGCGTTGAGCGTGGCCAGCACCGAGTCGGCCTCCGCTTGTGCGTCATCCAGGGCCTGGGTGCGGCTGGCCTCGGGCACATCGGGGTCGGCGGCGCGGGCGAGGGCGCCCTTCATTCGGGTGAGCGGCGAACGCAGGTCGTGGGCGATCGAGTCGGTCACGGTCCTCATGCCGGTCATCAGGTCTTCGATGCGGCTCAGCATCACGTTCACCGAGGCGCCCAGGTCGTCGAAGACGTCGCCGTCCGGATGCACCGGCGCCCGCGCCGACAGGTCGCCGCCCGCGATCCGCTCGGCCGTGTGGGCGATCGCGCGCGTGCGGCGCAGAAGCATGGCGTTGAGCGCAAAGCCTGCCGCGGCGGCCCCGAAGGCCGTGATCAGCACGGCGAGCGCCGAACCGCGGAACACCGCGGCCCGCAGCGCGTCGCGCGCAGTAAGATCCTCGGCAACCAGCAGGGTGTAGCCGCCCCCCAGCGGCTGGGCCAGCACGCGCCACAGGCGTCGGGGCGAACTGTCCGGCTCGGCGACGGTGCGCCAGCCGGCGTCGGGAGCGTCCAGCGAACTCACCACGTCGGCGCCGGCGAGCATATGCCCGCTGCGATCCTCCAGCGCGTAGCGGAAGCCATCGGCGGGACCGAGGCTGGCGTGGTGGTTGAGGGTCTCGGCGAGCGCCTTCACCCCTTCGTCCCGGGCGAATGCGACGAAATAATCCCGCGCGGCGCTGGCCATGGCCGTCTGCTGGCGCGCGATGGCCCGCTCGCCCAGCCGGTCCACGATCAGGAGGCCCATCACCACGGCGGCGAGGGCGACCAGCGCCGCCGCCGCCGGCCAGAACCAAGGCTTCAGGCGCATGGGTCAGGGACGTTCGGAAAGGCGGTAGCCGGAACCGCGGACGGTGTGCAGCAACGGGCTGTCGAAGCCATCGTCGATCTTCTTGCGCAGCCGGCTGACGTGAGTGTCGATCAGGCTGGTATGGGGGTCGAACCGGTAGTCCCACAACTCTTCGAGCATCATCGTGCGGGTGACCACGCGGTCCTTGTGGCGCAGCAGGTGCTCGAGCAGCTTGAACTCGCGCGGCAACAGGTCGAGGCGCCGGCCGGCGCGGACCACGCGGCGCGTCAGCAGGTCCATCTGCAGGTCGCCGCAGGCCATCGAGGTGACTTCCTGACGGGTCGCCGGCCGACGCAGCATTGCGCCCAGCCGGGCCGAGAGCTCGGAGAAGGCGAAGGGCTTGGCGAGGTAGTCGTCGCCTCCGGCCCGCAGGCCGCGAACCCGCTCGTCGAGTTGTCCCAGGGCGGAAAGGATCAGCAGCGGCGTGTGGACGTCCGCGGCGCGGAGAGCTTTCACCACGGCCAGGCCATCCATGCCCGGGAGCATGCGGTCGAGGATCACGGCGTCGAAATCGGCGGAGCTGGCGAGGTACAGGCCGTCGCGGCCGTCGGCCACGTGCTCGACCGTGTAGCCTTCCTGGCGCAGGCCGTTCAGCAGGGTTTCGGCGGTCCCGCCGTCATCCTCGACCACGAGGATTTTCGCGCCCATGGCCGCGTCTCCTGGCGACTAGCTTGACCTGTAGAGCGCCCCGAAAGGGTCGAAAAAGCGGCGGGCGCCCGGATGGGGGACGCGTAACGCCCGCCGCCGCCCCCCTCGACCGCCACGCACGAAAGTGGCGGCGGCCAAGAGCAAAGCTTCGACCAGAGGTGAGTTGGCTGACTAGGCCTTGGCGCAGGCGGCCAGGAAGGCCTTGCGGGTCTCGGTGTGCTTCTTCTCGGCCTTCCACTGCTTGGCGCAATCGGCGGCCTTCGAGGACGTGGCGGCGGGGGCGGGCTTCGCGGCGGGCGCGGCCTTCGTCGCGGCCATGGCGGAAGCGCCGCCGACCAGCGAAAGGACGATAGCCGACGAAAGAAGGATGTTGCGCATGGGGGTGATCTCCTGATGAACCGCGCTTGCGGCGGCGAGGGACATATGGCCGGAGCAAGCTCGCGCGCGCCTGACCCGCGCCTCGCAAATCTGTAAGGATCGCACTACCTGTGGTGGACGTCGGGAGAGAGCGCCATGGCCGCGAAACGCGGGATCACCCTCTATCATTCACCGGGCAGCCGGGCCTTCACGGCCTATTGGATGCTGGAGGAGATCGGAACGCCGTTCGAAGTGCGGCCCGTGGACATCCGCAAGGGCGAGCAGAAGAGCCCCGAGTATCTCAAGCTCAATCCGGCCGGAAAGGTGCCGACCCTGACGGATGGCGAGGTGGTGGTGAGCGAGAACCCGGCCATCGCGATCTATCTGGCCGACCGCTACAGCTACGGGACCCTTGCGCCGCGCATCGAGGACAAGGATCGCGGGGAGTACCTGAAATGGCTGGTCTATGCGACGGCGGTGGTCGACCCCGTCGCGTCCCTGCATGAGCAGAAGATCGACCTGCCAGGCTTTGACGTGGGTTTCGGCGGCTTCGACGACATGGTGGACGCCCTGACGACGACGCTGCACGGCCGCAAGTGGCTGCTGGGCGACCGGTTCACCGCGGCAGACGTGGTGCTGGGCGGCACGGTGTCACGGCTATTCTACCAGAAGATCCTGCCCGAGCATCCGGTGCTGATCGACTACAACACCCGCCTGACCCACCGGGAAGCCTATCACCGCGCCGCCGACGCCACCTGGCCGGCCCACCTCTACCCGACCTTCCAGCACTGAGGCGTCTCGAGGCCGTGGCCGCCAACTCAAGACTGGCACGTCGGGGTGGTGTGGGGAGCGGACCCTGATCTCCTCTCCCCCGACGCTAGACCCTTTTGGAATCAATTAGCTTTCTGACGTTCGCGAACGCGGCATCCGGATTGCGAATGTCTCGAACGCCTACGCCACTGGCGGAGATATTGCCGAACCCAAGGGAATAGAATGGATTTGATCTAGGCCCCGAGCCTGTCGCCAACGTGGCAAGGTAGATGGTTCCAAGATTGCAAGTTTGTTGAAGTAAACCCCTCCTCAGGGTGACCTCCAATATATCTCGATACAGAATTACCTTCTTATTTCTAGAAAAGAATCCCTCCTCGAACTCCAATCTATCATCAAAAAAGTTATAGGTTGTTCTGGAATAATTGAGCTTCTTCCCAAAGTAAGCGACAAGCGATACGCCGACGAATGCAAGGCCGCCGAAAAATACAAACGGCGCGGCTCCCGAGACGTGAAGGGCGCCGCCGACAATTCCTCCGAAAAATCCACCCGCCCAAAAGGTGAGAAAGAGCTGAAACGGCAGTTGGACCACCAGCGCGATCCAGCCGACGAACACCGGCCTTTCAACGAACGTCATCGAGAGCCCCGCTCACACCTAGAGCGGGATAGAAGCATGATCGCTCAACGTCGGCTATGGGTCCGATCGCAGTCATCACCATCGGCGCGGGAAGCGGACATCAGGCGCTTTCGCTGATGATCGCGCCTTGCAGCTCCTCGGGTTCCGGGGCCTCGTAGACGCCTTCGATGAAGTCGAACAGCTCGGGGGTGACCTCGATGGCGAAGCCTTCGCCGCGCACGATGTTGCGTTCGGCGACGCGGGCGCGCCGGGCCTCGGGGCTGGCGGTCACGAAGTGGAACTGCAGCGGCAGTTCGGTGGCCACGGCGATCTCGCGGACGCGCGCCCGGTCGGTCTTCCGCATCAGGCCGATGTCGAGGATCACCGAGGTTCCCGCCGCCAGCACGCCGGCGGCCGTCGACCAGATCTGCGCCTCGCAGCGTTGCACCCGCTCGATCATCCACTCGTATTCGATGGGATCGGGCATGTCTGGCGCAAAGAGCTTGGCCATCCAGTCGTCGAGAATGAACGCCACCGCCTTCTCCCGTCGGGCGAAGGCGTGGGCGTAGGTCGTCTTCCCGGCGCCGGAGGGGCCGAAGATCACATGCAAGGTCGCAGCCATGGCGGGGCGTCTAGCGGATGCGGCGGAAAAGGTCGACGGCGTGGCGCCTAGAGAGTGATGAACCCGCCGTCGATCACCAGTTCCGTGCCCGTGACATAGCGGCTCTCGTCCGACGCCAGCCACAGGACGCCGTTCGCGATGTCCTCCGGCACGCCCTTCACGCCGAGCGGCACGGCGAGTTCGGACATGGCGTCCAGGTCCACCGGGGTGTTGGAGCCCGGCTCGACGGCCTCGCCGACGGTGAGCCAGATCGGTGTCTCGATCAGCCCGGGGTGTACGGAGTTCACCCGGATACGGTCCTTGGCGGCGCCGCATTCCAGGGCGACGGCCTTGGTGAACAGCCGCACGCCGCCCTTGGTGGCGCTGTAGCCGGCGAGGTTCGCCGAGCCCTTCAGGCCCGCCACCGACGAGATGTTGATGATGCTGCCGCCGTCGCCCGAGGCGCGCATCAGCGGGATGGAGTGCTTCACGCCCAGGAAGACGCCGTCGAGGTTGATGGCGGTCTGCCGTCGCCAGTTCGCCAGGGTCATCTCGATGATCGGGCCTCCGATCCCGATGCCGGCGTTGTTGACCAGGATGTCGAGCCGGCCGTGGCGAGCCTTCACGCCCTCGACGATCTCGGCCCAGACGTCTTCCTCGGTGACGTCGTGGTGGCGGTATTCGGCCTTGCCCCCGGCTTTCCGGATGCCGGCGACGACCTCTTCGCCCAACCGGTCCTGGATGTCCGTGACGACGACGAACGCGCCCTCGGCCGCCAACTTCTCGGCGCATCCGCGGCCGATGCCGCTGGCTCCGCCCGTCACCAGCGCGACCTTGCCGCTCACCCGACCTGTCATGGTGTTCCCTCCCTTATCGTTGATAACTTGAGTGGTAGCGCGGTCGCCAAACACCGCATAGCCCCTTCCTTATGCTCGTCCGACCGGGTTTGGCGAGCCGATCGGCAGGGCGTCGCCCGCGGCTCTTCTGCGGCGCGGCGGGCGTGTATGGATGGCCGATCGGAGCCCCGCGCGAGGCGGGGGAAGGGGAATGGGCGCAATGAAGATCGACATCCGCGCCTGCACGGCGGCCGACGCGGCGGCGCTGGCGCTCGTGGGGCGGGCGACGTTCCTGGAAACCTACGCCACGGTCCTGCCGGCGGCCGACATCCTGGCGCACTGCGCCAACGAGCACGGGGAGGCGCGCTATGCCGCGTGGCTCGCGAAACCGGCGGACTACCGGCTCTGGACCGCGAACGTCTGCGAACTCGGCGCTGCGGTCGGCTATGTCATGCTGAGTTCGCCGGACCTGCCCGTGCCGACCGGCGCCGGCGACATGGAGATCAAGCGGATCTATCTCATGTCGCGCTTCCAGGGCGCTGGGCTCGGCGCACAGCTGATGGCCACCGCGCTGCACGCGGCGACAGAGGCCGGCGCCCGACGCGTGCTGTTAGGCGTCTATGGCGAAAACGCCGGCGCGCTCGCTTTCTACGCCCGCCAGGGTTTCACCCAGGCGGGCGTGCGCAAGTTTCAGGTGGGCGCCAACACCTATGACGATCTGGTGCTGGCCAAGGAGCTTTGAGCTCGCCCTACTGCATCCACCTGGGTTCGGTGCTGCCCGTGGTCATGATCCCGTAGATCAGACCGATGGCGAGCAGGACGATGGCGGCGACCATGACGATCCCGATCACGCCTTCGAACTTCTCGGCGAGATGTTTCGGCTTGTGATGATGGACTTCGCCGGTATGCGGCTCGGTATGCATGAGACTTCCTCGCAATCCTGTTGGTGGAGTTCTAGAGCTCCACGCCAGGCTGCGGCAGACGCCAAAGGCGTCCTCCGGAAGTTCGCAGTCTTCCTCCTTCGAGAAGGGGAAGCCAACGGGCCGCCGGAGCGCGCCCTTGCCACCTGTCTCAGTCAGGCGATTTGGCGAGTCTGCGCCTGGAATCCGAGGCGGTCAATCGGGCAAGCCAGGCTGGTGAGGCTGCTACACCCTGCGATTGCAGGCTTTGCGACGCCCATGGACTTCCTTGCCGTCCGGCGGCACACCGCGCTGAACTTTGGAGGAGCGCATGGTCAGCCTCGACGACTACATCGATGAAGACGGCGAAGAACCGGACGTCGCCGCCGATTTCGCGGCGCTCAAAGGCTGCCTGAAAGCGCTGGCCGACGCCGCCGCCAGCACCAACCTGGCGGTCATCAACGCCAGCCAGGGCGAGGTCGCGTCGGCGACCCAGCGGGTGCAGGCCTCGATCGGCGCCCTGAAGCGCTTTCACGAGGCCTTCTCCGTCCTCGAAGCCGGGACCCAGGCCGAAGACCCGGCCGAAGAGGACGCGGACGAGGCCGAGCCCTACGCCTAGAGGCTGTTAGGGACCTGCGGCGCCTGCGTCAGTGACTTCCCCCTATGGGGGAAAGCGGCCCGATGCGCGGAGCGCGAGTGGCCGATGGGGGAAGTGCGAAGGAAGACTTCCCCCATCGGCGACTCGCCCCTGCCG
>DASVNS010000192.1:0-2419 GCA_036383735.1 Phenylobacterium sp.
CTGGCGATCTGGAACTTCGCCGACAACTCCGGGAAGTTCGCCCGCGACCTGGGGGTGCTGAACGAGGAAGAGGGCGTCGCGCTGCGCGCCACCTACATCGTCGACCCCGACAATGTCGTGCAGCACGTCTACGTCACGAACCTCAACGTGGGCCGCAATCCGCAGGACACCCTTCGCGTCCTCGATGCGCTCCAGACCGATGAGCTCTGCCCGTGCAACCGTTCGGTTGGCGGCGAGACCCTGAAGGCGGCGTAGCACACCCCGCAGCCCTCAGACCCCGGCCCGGGCGGCGTCGCCCTCCCTCCCCCACGACGCTGCCCGGGCCTTTTCATTCCTGGAGAACCGGATGTCCCTCGACACCCTTCGCGACGCCCTTCCCGCCTATGCCAAGGACATCAGTCTCAACCTGAGCAGCCTGGCCTCGGAGACGGTGCTGAACGACCAGCAGAAGTGGGGCGCCTTCGTCGCCTCCGCCCACGCCCTCGGCGTCCCGGCGGTGGTGCAGGCCATCGAGGCGGCCGCCGACGCGGCCGGCCTGTCGGTCGAGGCCAAGACCGCTGCCAAGGCCGCGGCCGCGATTATGGGCATGAACAACGTCTACTATCGCTCGCTGCACCTGCTCTCGAACGGTGAGTACAAGACCCTGCCCGCCCGCCTACGGATGAACGTCCTGGCGAACCCGGGGGTCGAAAAGGTCGACTTCGAGCTGTGGTCGACAGCGGTCTCGGCGGTGAACGGCTGCGGGATGTGCCTCGACTCCCACGAGGCCGAGCTGAAGACGCACGGCGTGCCGACCCAGAACATCCAGACGGCCCTGCGCATCGCCGCGGTGGTCAACGCCGCCAGCCGCGTCATTGCGGCGGAAACGGCGCTGGCGGCCTGATCGAACGACAGCTCCCCTTCGGGGGAGCCGTCGGCGGCCATCCGGGCGGATGATCCCCCGGTCAGGCTAGGCCAGCACGCGTCCCTTTTCGCGTCAGGCCGGCTCGAAGCTTAGCGGCTCTCCCCAGAAGGTCTCAACCAGGCTGTTCTGCGCGCGGGGCTCGCCGGTGGTCAGAAAGCGACGGACCGCGGCGGTTCCCGGCCGGAACTCGGGATGCCGGGCAAAATAGCGCTCCAGCGCATCGGCCGTCGCCTCCGGTTGCCGGATCAGCGGCGTGCCCGGCGGCAGCGCCGCCTGGAACAGGTCGGCCACGATCTCATAGTGCGTGCAGCCCAGGATCGCCCGGTCGGGACTGCGGCCGATGCGCGTGCTGAGCGCGGTCACATGGCCCTGGATCGTGGCCGCCAGGGCGTCACGTGGCGCGTTGGCCTCGATCATCCGGGCCAGCTCGGGGCACGGCTCGGAAAAGACCGCCACGTCCTGGCGGCGCTTATCGATCTCGATCTCGTAGACCCGGCTCCGGGTGGTGGCCGGCGTGGAGAAGACGCCCAGGATCTCCAGCTTCTCGGCCTTTTCCTCGCGCCACTGGGCCTCGTGCTCCCAGGGAAGGCCGGTCGCCGCCTCGATGGTCGGCACGACGATGCCCAGCACGTTCACGGGACGACCGAGCTCGCGCCGGTAGCCCGGCAGCCAGGTCTGCTGCAGGCGGCGCAGCGCCACGCTCGCGGCGGTGTTGCAGGCCAGCACCACCACGTCGCAGCCCTCGTCGAACAGGCGGATGCACCCGGCCTTGGTCAGTTCGACGATCTCCTCGCCGGGCCGGCCGCCGTAGGGCGCGTTGACCTGGTCGGCGAGGTAGATGAAGTCCGCCTCCGGAAACCGCTGCACCAGCCGGTGGTGCACCGTCAGGCCGCCCACCCCGGAATCGAACACGCCGATGCTCATGCGCCGGTGTTAGCCGCCCAGGACGGCGCTGTCACCGAGGCCGCAAGCAGGTCAGGCGAACGTTTCCTGCAGATGCTGTGCGCCTGCCGGGGGGCCGAAGCGGTTTGTCCCGGGCGTGCCGGGCAGGCAGTAGAAGACCACGAGGGCCACGCTGCCGAGCACCGGAATGAGCGAGATCAACAGCCACCACGCGCTGCGGTCGGTGTCATGCAGTCGCCGGATGCCTACGGCGATGCTCGGGATGATGATTGCCAGGATGAAAAGCGCGTAGAGCCCCCCGATCAGGAGCCGAAGGGCCGAGCCGCCGATCGCGCCGAGGATCGCGTTGGACAGGCCAAACCCAAGGGCGACCAGAAAGACCAGCAGTGCGAACATCCAGTATTCCGCCCGACCCGAGCGGCCCTGGAAGTCGGCGTAGCGCTTAAGAGCTTCAAACATGTCGGTTTCCCCATGGCCCGGCTGCGTAGCTATGCAGGCGATGCGGGCATCGTCAACGCTATGCACGCGTTTGGCGAAGCCTCCGACGCCGGCCGCGCCGCCTTAGCCGAACAGGTCGGCCTGCGCGGCGGCCTTTGCGCCTTCGATGGCGAG
>DASVNS010000193.1:0-1816 GCA_036383735.1 Phenylobacterium sp.
CGACTGCGGGCCGCCGGCGAGGCCGGCTTGGCCCGCCACCTGGCGCGGCAGGCCGGACGCACGCTCTCGGGCCTCGTCGAACGGCCGGGCCTGGCGCGGGCCGAAGACTTCACCGAGATCGCCTTCACCGGCGAGGCCGAGGTCGGCCAGGTCGCCGCCTTGCGCGTCACCGGCCACGACGGCAAGCTGCTGCTGGGCGAGACGGTGGCGACGGAGACCGCATGAGCCGGTCGGGTGGATGTCAGTGCGGAGCCGTGCGGTTCCGCGTCGAGGGCGAACTGGGCCGGGCCAGCATCTGCCACTGCCGCATGTGCCAGAAGGCGTTCGGTTCGTTCTACGGACCCTATGTTTCGGTGGACCCGGGACAGCTGACCTGGACACGCGGCGAACGGAAGCTGTTCGCCAGCTCGAACCTGGTCAACCGCGGCTTCTGCGGCGACTGCGGGACCCAGCTCACCTTCGAGCCGGCCAACGCCTTCGACATTGCCATTGGCGCCTTCGATGATCCGAAGGACATCAAGCCGGCGATCCAGATCGGGCTCGAAGCCAAGCTGCCCTGGGTGGACGAGCTCGAAGGACTTCCCAACCCTTCGCCGCAGAGCCAGGCCAAGATGGCGACCTTTCAGGCGCAGTTGATCTCCCATCAACACCCCGACCACGACACCTGACTCCTCACCTCCTACGTCATCCCCGTTTTGGCGCAGCCAAAGATCGGAATGGCACGGAGTTAAGGCGAGGGCGGGGCGCGCCCCGGAAACCCGGGCATCTGCCAGCCAAACAGGATCGCGCCGGCGCGAACCACGAACGCGGCCAGGAAGCCTGTCGTACCGCTCACCGGGAGCGGCAGTTGGGCCGCATAGAGGCCGACGAATACGGTCGCGCCGACCAGCGCCGGCGTCACATAGAGTTCGCGTCGCAACAGGATCGACGGCTCGTGGGCCAGGACGTCCCGGATCACGCCACCGAAGGTCGAGGTGAGCACGCCCATGATCACCGCCGATAGCGGTGGCGCGCCCAGCGACAGAGCCTTCAGCGCACCGACCACGGCATAGGCGGCCATGCCCAGCGCATCCAGCCAAAGCAACAGCCGCTCGCGCCCGCGGCCCCAGCCCAGCGCCCAGATCGCCACGGCTCCGACCAGGCTGACGACAATATACTGCGGTCGATCCACCCAGAACACCGGCGCGCCGATCAGGAGGTCGCGCAACGTGCCGCCTCCGACCCCGGTCACCGCCGCAAAGAAGCCGAAGGTGATGATGTCATGCTTCCGGCGGGCGGCCGCCAGCGCCCCCGACGCGCCGAACACCGCCACGGCGGCGTAGTCGAGCACGACAAGGGTGGCGGCCAACGCATCCATGACCCTTGATGCGGTGGCGCGTGACGAGGCGCAAGCGCCCGGCTAGAACCCCGCCATGTCAGAACCCAAACGCGGCTGGTTCACCCGGCTCACGGAAGGGCTCACCAAGTCGTCGAAGCAGATGGGCGATCAGATCGCCCAGGTCTTCGTGGCCAAGGAGCCGCTCACCCAGGCGAAGCTCGACGAGCTGGAAGAAATGCTCATCGAGGCCGACCTGGGCCCGCACTCGGCGGCGCGCATCGCCGAACGTTTCGCCGCCGAGAAGTTCGGCAAGGACGTCGATGAGGCCGAGATCCGCGAAGCCCTGTCGGCCGCCATCGGCGAGGAGCTTTCGACCCGCCAGGGTTCGTTCGAACCGCTGTCCGGCCCCCGGCCCTATGTCGTGCTGTTCATCGGCGTGAACGGCTCGGGCAAGACGACCACCGTGGGCAAGGTCGCGACCGACCTGCGCCGCCAGGG
>DASVNS010000194.1:0-10134 GCA_036383735.1 Phenylobacterium sp.
CAGCTCTTCTTCCATCACATCGTCGTCGTCGTCGGAGACGGTGACCTCGGCGTCGTCCTCGTCGTCGGCGCCCTCGGCCCCGCGACGTCCGCGGGGCTCGGGACGGTCGTCCTCGTGGTCCTCGGCTTCCTCGCGCAGCAGGGCTTCGCGGTCGGCGACCGGGATCTGGTAGTAGTCGGGGTGGATTTCGTTGAAGGCCAGGAAGCCATGGCGATTGCCGCCATACTCGACGAAGGCCGCCTGCAGCGACGGCTCAACACGCGTCACCTTGGCAAGATAGATGTTCCCTCGAAGCTGCTTGCGGTTCTGGCTCTCGAAATCGAACTCTTCAACGCGGTTCCCGTCGACGACCACCACACGCGTCTCTTCCGCGTGGGCTGCGTCGATCAACATAGTCTTGGACATTTACTTCTCCGCGGCGCGCGGGGGCCACGTGGCCCGGGCGCTGCCTGCAAATGGGATGGGCGCGCGCGTAGGCCGCGAACACGCCGGGACCGGCGCTTCGGGAGGCCTTGGGGCCAGATGTGGCTCGAGCTGCGCAGCTCATCGGGTGTGTTCCTAAGCGCTTCCCGAGGGACGCGGATCGGAGGATGCGTGGCTACCGAAGACTCGGTTGGGTCCGACGCCGGGTTGGTTTGTCGCGTGACGTTCGGGCCCGGATCGGGCGCTCCGACGTCGCGCGGCGGGACATTGCAACAGTGGACATCAAAAGGAAAGCCGCCCTCACGTTATCGTTCACGGCGGCAAGGTCTCGTTAACCCTTTGTCTACGAGCCCACCGGCTATATGGGTGGTCGGTTCGCGTTGCGCGAACCTCCGTATTTTCGGGGCGTTACGATGTTTGGGCGGCTCAAGGGCGCGGTAAGGCAGGGCAAGGGGCGCGCGATCGCTGCCTCCGCCGCCGCCGCCACAGGCCTCGCCGCTTTTGCGGTCAGCTATGCCGCGACCGACACCGCGGGCCTGATCAAGGTGCGCATGGGCGGGGATTCCACCGAGACGCGACTGGTCATCGAACTGGACGGCGCCACCAGCGCCAAGATCGTTTCGGACGGTTCGACCGACCGGCGGGTGGTCGTGATGCTGCCCAACGTCATCGCCGGCCAGACGCAGCAGGGCGCAGGCCGGGGCGTGGTCCGCACCTGGGTCGTCGATCAGGCGCCAGGGGGCGCTCGGCTGCAGCTCGAGCTGGCGGGCGACGCGAAACTGAAACGCCGGTTCTTGCTGCCGCCTGCCGATGGCGTGGCCAATTACCGATATGTGATCGACGTCGCCGCGGCGCCGGCGATCACCAACGTGACATCCCGGCTGGCGACCGCGACGCCGGTCCAGATCCGGACCCAGTTCCTGCCGGTGAAGCCGCCGGCGCTCCCGCTCAAGAAGGTGGTGGTGATCGATGCGGGCCATGGCGGCCGCGACATCGGCGCCAAGGGTTTCGCGGGCGTGGAAAAGGACGTCAACCTGGCGGCCGCGCTGACGCTGGCCGATCAGCTCGGTCGAACCGGCCGCTACAAGGTGGTGCTGACCCGCAGTTCGGACGTCTATGTACCGCTGGAGGATCGTGTCCGCGTGGCGCAGCGCGCCGGCGCCGACCTCTTCATCTCCCTGCACTCCGACTCGGCGCCTGAGACGACGCTCAAGGGGGCCAGCGTCTACACCCTGTCGGACAAGGCCTCGTCCCGGGCGACGCGGTTCGTGAGCCGGGACGACTGGTTCATGAAAGCCAGCCTGGCGGGCGACCAGGGGGTGCGCGACATCCTGTTCGACCTGACCCAGCGCGCGACCCGCAACCGGTCGGCGGTGTTCGCCCAGACGCTGGTGTCCAACATCGAGGGCAAGGCGCCCATGCTTCGGCACAGCCATCGCGACGCTGGTTTCATGGTGCTGCTGGCGCCCGACGTGCCGGCGGTGTTGCTGGAGATGGGGTTCGTGAACAATCCCGAGGACGAGGCGCGCTTGCGCGACCCCGCCGCCCGCGCGCGGCTCATGCGCGCGGTCACCAGCGCCATCGACGCCCACTTCGGCGAACAGATGAAGCTCGCGTCGCGCTGACACGGGCGCAGCGTCCGGGCGTTGGCGCCCGCCCCAACACAGGTTAGACGACGCCGGGTGGAGCGCCCGCCCGGCCAATCTGAATTGAACCCGCCCGTTGCGCCGGGGCGGCCGCCGGCCCGGTGGTTCGGGGTCATGGGCGTCGTGGTGCTCAGCTTCATCGCCATGGCCGCGGTGGCCGTCGGCGTCTATGCAGCCTGGCTGTTCCACGACATGCCCGACGCCGGGGACCTGGTGGACTACCACCCCGCAACGGCGACCCGCGCCTATGCCTGGGACGGCACCCTGATCGGCGAGTTCTCACGCGAGCGCCGCATCTTCGTGCCCTACGACGCGATCCCGGCGCAAACCGCCCAGGCCTTCCTGGCGGCGGAGGACCACAGCTTCTTCAAGCACGGCGGCGTCGACATCGGCGGGTTCGGCCGCGCCATGGTCAAGAATGTCATCAACCTGGCGCAGGGGCGGCGGCTGGAGGGCGGCTCGACCATCACCCAACAGGTGGCCAAGAATATCCTGCTGAACGGCGACCAGACCATCGGTCGCAAGCTGAAAGAGGCGATCCTGGCCTCCCAGCTCGAGCGGACGCTGTCCAAGGAGCGTATCCTCGAACTGTACATGAACGAGATCTGGCTGGGGTACCGCTCGTACGGCGTGGGCGCCGCCGCCTACAATTACTTCGGCAAGTCGCTCAGCGAACTGACCCTGGCCCAGAGCGCCTATCTCGCGGCCCTGCCAAAGGGGCCCGACAACTACCAGCCCATCCGGCGCAAGGCCCAGGCGATGGCCCGCCGAAACTGGGTGATCGGCCAGATGGCCGAGCTGGGCTGGGTGACCCGCGCCGAGGCCAAGGCCGCCATGGCCGAGGATCTTGTCGTGCAGGTGGCGCCCAGCCGCTCGCAGTACCGGGACGCCGACTATTTCGTGGAGGAGGTGCGCCGCATCGCCGTCGACATGAAGGAGCTGGGCGACGATCGCCTGAACGCCGGCGGCTACTACATGCGCACCACCTTGGACCCGCAGTTGCAGAGCGCGGCCAAGCTGGCGCTGATGGACGGCCTGGAGACCTACGACCGCCGCCACGGGTGGCGCGGCCCGTTCGGCCACGTCACGACGCTGCAAGGTTGGGAAGACGTCGCGCGCAAGACCGTGAAGCCCCGCGAGCGCCAGGACTGGCGGCGCGCGGTGGTCACCAGCGTGGCGGGTGGCGTCGTGGAGGTCCATACGATCGATGGTGCGATCGGCAACCTGATCGGCCAGGACGTGGCCTGGGCCCGCGCCGGCAAGGGGATCGGGGCCGGCGACCTGATCTTCGTCGAACCGGCGAAGGAGGGCGGTGGCTTCCTGCTGAAGCAAGCGCCCGCGGTCAATGGCGCGCTGGTGGCCATGGAGCCCTATTCCGGGCGGGTGGTCGCCATGGTCGGCGGCTATTCGTTCTCGCTGTCCAGCTTCAACCGCGCCACCCAGGCGCTGCGCCAGCCGGGTTCGTCGTTCAAGCCGATCGTCTATGCGGCCGCGCTGGAGAGCGGCTACACGCCGGCCAGCACCGTCCTCGATGCGCCGATCACCCTGAAGGGCTACGGCGGCCAGGACTGGAGCCCGGAAAACTACAGCCGGGACTACTACGGCGCCCTGACCCTGCGCCGGGGCCTCGAGCTGTCGCGCAACACCATGACGGTGCGCCTCGCGCAGAGCGTGGGCATGACCAAGATCGCGGCCCTCGCGGAACGGCTGGGCGTCAGCAAGAACATGGACAAGGTGCTGGCCATGGCCCTGGGGTCGGGGGAGACCACCACCTACAAGATGGCCGCCGCCTATTCGACCTTCGTCAACGGCGGCAAGCTGGTGCAGCCCCACCTGATCGAGCTGGTCGAGGACCGCAACGGCAAGGTCATCTGGCGCGCCGACCGTCGCCAGTGCGACCGCTGCCAGGCCGGGTTCTCCGGCGACGAGAGCCCGCGGATCCCGCGTACCGGCGACCAGGTCATGGATCCGATCACCGCCTACCAGATCACGTCGATGCTGGAGGGGGTGGTTCAGCGGGGGACCGCGACGGCCGCCTCGTCGATCGGCAAGCCGCTCGGCGGCAAGACCGGCACCACGAACGACTACCGTTCGGCCTGGTTCATGGGCTTCTCGCCGCACCTGGTGGTGGGGGTCTACATCGGGTTCGACGACAACCGCAGCCTCGGCAACAACGAAACCGGCGCTGTCGCCGCCGTGCCGATCTTCGTCGACTTCATGGGCCAAGCCCTCAAGGACAAGCCGGCGGAGCCGTTCAAAGCGCCGTCCAATGCCAAGTTCGCCATGATCCGCGGCATCCGCGAGGCGTTCCGCCCCGGCACCGAACCTGCGCTGTCCACCCAGGCGCTGGGCGCCGCCGGCGCGCCGTCGGGCCCGCAGCCGTACGGCCAGGTGTTCGGCGGCGGCAACGTCACGGGCGCCCCGAACGCCGCCGCCGCCGTCGCCCCTCAGGCCCCGCCGCCGAAGAAAAAGGACGACCTGTCCGACTTGTTCTGACGGGCGCGGCGGGCTAGAGCCCGCGCCTTGGTTTTTTTGGGAGTCTCTCCATGAGAGCGGATGTCGAGGCCGCCAAGGCCGACATCGAGCAGTCGATCGAACTGCTCAGGAGGCGTCTTTGACTGGGAACCTGCCCTCCGTAAACTCGACGAACTGAACGCCCGGGTCGAGGACCCGACCCTCTGGGACCGGCCCGCCGAAGCCCAGGTGGTCTCGCGCGAACGCTCCCGGCTCGCGGCCCAGGTCGAGGCGGTCCAGTCTCTCGAACGCGACCTGACCGATGCCGTCGGCTATGCCGAAATGGCCGACGAGGAGGGCGACGAGGCCAGCTTCGACGAAGCCTGCGCGCAACTGCGTGGCATCAAGGAACGCGCCGGCCGCGCCGAGCTCGAGGCCCTGCTTTCGGGTGAGGCGGACGGCAACGACGCCTTCATGGAAATCAATTCCGGCGCCGGCGGCACCGAGTCCAACGATTGGGCGGGCATGCTGCTGCGCATGTATGCCCGCTGGGCCAACGCCCACGGCATGGAGGTGGAATTCCTCGAAGAGACCTCCGGCGAGCAGGCCGGCATCAAGTCGGTGACCCTGCAGATCAAGGGCCCGAACGCCTACGGTTGGCTGAAGACCGAGGCGGGCGTCCACCGGCTGGTGCGCATCTCGCCCTTCGACGCCGCCGCCAAGCGCCACACCAGCTTTGCCTCGGTCTGGGTCTATCCGGTGGTCGACGACACCATCGAGATCGAGATCAACCCTTCGGACGTGCGCACCGACACCTATCGGGCGTCCGGCGCGGGCGGTCAGCACATCAACAAGACCGACTCGGCCGTGCGGCTGACCCACATGCCCAGCGGCATCGTCGTCGCTTGCCAGAACCAGCGCTCGCAGCACCAGAACCGCGACCAGGCCTGGAAGATGCTGAAGGCCCGCCTGTACGAGGCCGAGCTGGAGAAGCGCGAAGCGGCCCAGGCCGCGATCGAGGACCTGAAGACCGACATCGGCTGGGGCCACCAGATCCGCAGCTACGTCCTGCAGCCCTACCAGATGGTCAAGGACCTGCGCACCGACGTGGAGACCAGCGACACCGCGGGCGTACTGGACGGCGACCTGGACGAGTTCATGGGCGCGGCCCTGGCCCAGCGCGTCGGCGCGACACGGGATAGCTAGTCCGGCACGGGCGGCGAGGGGACCGGCTTAGTCGGCGCCTTCGAGGATGTACTGCCCCGCCTTGAGGAAGCGGCCCGGGTTCTGAGCCCGGCCGTTGACCCATACCTCATAGTGCAGGTGCGTCCCGGTCGAGCGGCCGGTCGAACCCATCGACGCGATCCTTTGCCCCACGCCGACCCGCTGTCCGCGTTGCACCGCGAAGCTGGAGAGGTGGGCGTAGCGGGTCTTGAGCCCGCGGCCGTGGTCGACCTCCACCACATTGCCATAGCCCGAACGCTGGCCGGTGAACGACACCACGCCCGGCCCGGTGGAATAGATCGGCGTGGCGTAGCCGCCATTGAAGTCCAGGCCGGAATGGTAGGCGGGGCGCCGCGTGAAGGGGTCGAAACGCACGCCGAAGCCGCTGGTCTGCTGGCCCGCCGCGGTGGGCCGCGCAAGCGGCAGCTCTTCGGCGGCCTCGGCAAGCGACCGGGCTTCCGACAGGTCCCGGGCGGCGTGCTGGATGCGGGCCGCGAAGTCGTCGTCCACGTCCAGGACCGCAGCCAGCGCGCGCGGGTCCTTCGACTCGATCAGTGGTCCGCCGAGCGCGTCCGCATCGTCCACGAACGAGGCCGGCGACAGCCCGGCCATACGGAACGCCAGCCGCAGCCGGTCGGCGCGCGCCTTGGTGAAGCTGTCGGCGGCTTGCAGCAGCTGGTCCTGGCCGACGCGCACCATCTCGACCCGCCGCGCGGGATTGACGTCGGCGCCGGCCAAGGCGCGGTTGATAGCGGGGGTCAGCGCCTCGGCGGCGCCCGGCGCGCCCTTGAGGTCGGTGAGCAGCAGGGCCAGCGCCGCGTGGCGCTTTTCGATCAGGGCGGCGGCGTCCTGGCCGGCGCCGGATGCGGCGTTCAGGCGCGCCATGGCGCTGTCCAGCCGCGCCTGGCGATCCGCCACGTAGCGCTCCGACTGCGCCTTCAGGCTGGCGATCTCGCGATCGGCGGTCGAGCTGGACAGCAGGCTGACGAACATCGCCGCGGTGCAGACGCCCATCCAGAGCGCGCCCCCGGCCACGCCGCCGGCGATCATCAGCTGCTTTTTCGTGGTGAGAACAAAAGCGCTCATGGCCCCGCCCGAGCGGACGTAGAGGCGTCGTTCCGGGAACAGCTCCAGGAGCGAGCGGCCAAGCTGCGCCAAGCGTTGCATGCGTTCGACGGAAGCCCCCACCCCTCGGTGCGCGCGATATGCGACGACTTTTTTGCAACATGCAAGCGGTTAAGCCTGCCTACCGCCCAGAGGCGACGAGGGGTCGCAGCAGCGTGGCGCGCGGCGTTGAGCGGCCTCAGAGGCTCCGGGCAGCCTCCAGCACCTGTTGCGCGTGGTTCGGCACCCGCACCTTGCGCCAGATCTTCGCCAGCTTACTGTCCTTGATCAGGAAGGTGGAGCGGTCGATGCCCATGTACTTGCGGCCATAGAGGCTCTTCTCGACCCAGGCGCCGTATCGTTCGACCACCTGGCCTTCGGGATCGGACCCCAGCGTCACCGCCAGGTCGTACTTGGTCGCGAATTTCCGGTGCGCGGCGATCGAGTCCTTCGACACGCCGACCACCCTGACGCCAGCCTTGGCGAACTCCTGCGCCAGCGCGGTGAACTCCTGCGCCTCCTTCGTGCAGCCGGCGGTGTCGTCCTTGGGATAGAAGTAGAGCGCCACGGTCTTGCCCGCGAAGTCCGCCAGCTTCACCCGCCCGTCGGGCGTCTCCAGGTCGAAGTCCGGCGCCGGCGCGCCTTCCACGATATCGATCATCTCGTCTCCTTTTCCCGCCCTTGGTGGGGAGGGAAATCCTAGACCGGCTTCACGAGCACGATCTTCTTCTTGCCCGCCGCCAGCTTGACGACGCCGTCGATGAGGTCGGCGGTGGTGACCAGGCGGTTGGCGTCCGACTCGGCCTTGTCGTTGACCCGCAGGCCGCCGCCCTGGGCCAGGCGGCGCGCTTCGCCCTTCGAGCCCGCCAGGCCTGCGTCCGCCACGAGGGCCGCCAGCTGGATCCCGGCGTCGAGGTCGGCCTTGGGAGCCTCGTAGGTCGGCAAGTCGCCGGAGACGCGGCCTTGCTCGAACGCCGCCTTGGCCGCGCCCTCGGCCGTCGCGGCGGCCTCGGCGCCGTGCAGCATCCGGGTCGCTTCGTTGGCCAACACCTTTTTGGCTTCGTTGATCTCGGCGCCGGGCAGGCTCTCGAGCCGCGCCACCTCGTCCAGCGGCAGGTCGGTGAACAGCTTCAGGAAGCGGCCCACGTCGGCGTCCTCGGTGTTGCGCCAGAACTGCCAGTAGTCGTAGGGGCTGCGCATGTCGGCGTTGAGCCACACGGCGCCGCCGACCGTCTTGCCCATCTTCTGGCCCGACGCGGTGGAGAGCAGGGGCGTGGTCAGGCCGAAGGCCGGCTTGTGGTCGACGCGGCGGATCAGCTCCACGCCGTTGACGATATTCCCCCACTGGTCGGAGCCGCCCATCTGCAACAGGCAGCCGTTGCGGCGCTCCAGCTCCAGGAAGTCCACCGACTGCATCAGCATGTAGTTGAACTCGAGGAAGGTCATCGGCTGCTCGCGTTCCAGCCGCGCCTTGACGCTGTCGAACGCCAGCATCCGGTTGACCGTGAAATGCACGCCGAACTCGCGCAGGAAATCGACGTAGCCGTACTTGGACAGCCAGGCGTCGTTGTCGACCATGATGGCGTCGGTCGGCCCGTCGCCGAACGCCAGGAACTTCTGGAAGGTGCCCCTGATCGTCGAGATGTTGCCCTGGATCTGCTCATGGGTGAGCAACGGGCGCTGACCGTCCTTGTCGGTGGGGTCCCCAACCTTGGTCGTGCCTCCGCCCATCAGCACGATCGGCTTGTGGCCCGCCTGCTGCAGCCGCCGCAGCATCATGATCTGGATCAGATGCCCCACGTGCAGGCTAGCGGCGGTGGCGTCGAAGCCGATGTAGGCGGTGACGACGGTCGTCGCGGCGGCGGCATCCAGCTCCGCCGGATGAGTGACCTGATGGATATAGCCCCGCGCCTGCATGGTTTGCAGGAACTCGGACTTGAACAGGGGGTCGGACATCAACGGAATCTCGGCTACGGGACCGCCGCGCTCTAGCACGGCGGCGGACAGGATTTCGAGGGACATGGCAGGCTCCCTTGGATCGGAGGAGGCCGGCGTTCGCCGCGAGGTGCGGAATGCGCCGGCCGGTGAGGGCAGGCGCGAGGGATCGTCGCCTGCTAGACGGGCGGGCGGTAATAGCGGCCGGTGCGGGCGGCGGGACCGATCATGGCGGCTAGCTAGCGGTTCGCGGACATGGCAGTCAACGGGCATGCTCGTGCTGGGATTCATGACCGGGACCTCGCTGGACGCCGTGGACATGGCGGTCCTGGAGACCGATGGCGAGGCGATCCAGGCGTTCGGCCCGGCCGGCGAACGCAAGCTGAGCGAGGCCACGCGCGGCGTCCTGCTGGAAGCCACACAGCAGGCGCTGACGTGGGCGCGCGGCACGCCGGCCCCCGCGATCTTCCAACACGCGGGCCAGATGGTCGCCGAAGAGCACCATGCCGCCGCGGAGGTCTTCCTGCAGGCCAATGGCCTTTCCTGGCCCGACATCGACCTGATCGGCATGCACGGCCAGACCGTGCTGCATGAGCGACCCAAGGACGGCGCGCCGGGCCGCACGGTGCAGCTGGGCGATGCGACCTTGCTGGCGCGCCTGACCGGCCGGCCCGTCGCCTACGACTTCCGCACGGCCGACGTGGCTTCGGGCGGCGAGGGGGCGCCGCTCGCGCCGATCTACCATCTGGCCCGCGCGAAGGCGTCCGGACTCGAGGCGCCGCTGGCGGTGCTGAATATCGGCGGCGTGGCCAACGTCACCTTCTGGACGGGCGGCGACGACATCGCCGCCTTCGATACGGGCCCGGGCAACGGGATGATCGACCTGCTGGTGCAGGGACGAGGCGCGGGTCGCTTCGACGCCGGCGGCAAGTACGCCAGCGTCGGCCGGGCGGACGAAGGCGTGGTGCGCGCGCTGCTGGCGCACCCCTATTTCCAGGCGCCGCCGCCGAAGTCTCTGGACCGCTTCGACTTCTCGCTGGAGCCGTTGGAGGCGCTGCAACTCGAGGACGCGGCGGCCACCCTGGTGGCCTTCACCGCCGAGGCCGTGAAGGCGGGCTTCCGGATGATGGGCGCGACGCCGACCGAGGTCATCGTCGCCGGCGGCGGGCGGCACAATCCGGAGATCATGAGGGCGCTGGCCGAACGGCTGCCGGCGCCCGTGACGACCGCCGAGGACCGCGGCTGGCGCGGCGACGCCATCGAGGCCGAAGCCTTCGCCTACCTTGCGGCCCGCACATTCCGGGGACTGCCGATCTCGTTCCCGAAGACGACGGGCGTGGCCAAGCCG
>DASVNS010000195.1:0-2790 GCA_036383735.1 Phenylobacterium sp.
CAGCCGGCCGGCAACGCGCGGCGTGCCGCGCGCCCGGCGGGCGATCTCGCGGGCACCGTCGGGCGCGAGATCGAAGTTCAGAAGCCGCGCGGCGCGGGTGACGATCGCCTCGAGCTCGCCGTGGGTATAGAAGCCAAGCCGCAGCGGAATGCCGAAGCGGTCGCGCAGCGGCGTCGCCAGCAGGCCGGCTCGCGTGGTCGCCGCGACCAGGGTGAAGGGGGCCAGGTCGATGCGGATCGACCGCGCCGACGGCCCCTCGCCGATCACCAGGTCCAGGACGTGATCCTCCATCGCCGGATAGAGGATCTCCTCCACATTGGCCGGCAGGCGGTGGATCTCGTCTATGAACAGCACGTCGCGCGGTTCGAGGTTGGTGAGGATGGCGGCGAGGTCGCCGGCCTTGGCCAGCACCGGGCCGGACGTCGCGCGGAAGTTCACGCCCAGCTCACGGGCGACGATCTGGGCGAGGGTGGTCTTGCCCAGCCCAGGCGGGCCGAACAGCAGAACGTGATCCAGGGCCTCGCCGCGCGCCTTGGCGGCGTCGATGAAGATGCTGAGGTTGCCCTTGGCCTGCTGCTGGCCAACGAACTCCGCCAGGGTCTGGGGGCGCAGCGCCTTGTCGGTGGGCTCGAAGGCCGCGGGCTCGCCGGAGACGATGCGGGTCACCGGCCAAGTTCCTGAAGCGCGGCCTTGATCAGGGCTGCCGGCTCGACGTCCTCGCCCAGACGGGTGGCCGCGGCTTCGACCACCCGGCGCGCGGCCGGCTCGGCCACGCCCAGGCCCATGAGCGCGGCGACCGCCTCGCCGGACGCCGACGGCCGCGCCGGTTGCGCGGATATCGCGGCTGCGTGCAACGCCGCGACCGGACCGCCGGTGATCGGCTTGCCCTTGAGTTCCGTGACGATCCGCAAGGCCAGCTTGGGACCCACGCCCTGCGCACGGGCGACCGCGGCCCGGTCCTCCCGCGCCACCGCGCCGGCCAGTTCGGCGGGCGGCAGCACGTCCAGCACCGCCAGCGCCGCCTTCGGCCCGACACCCTGGATCCCGCGCAGCAGCACGAACGCCTGGCGATCGTCGCGACCCAGGAACCCATAGAGCGTGAGGCCGGTCTGCTCGCCCCAGTGGCTCTCCACGTGCAGCAGCGCCTCGGCGCCGATCTCGGGTAGCCGCGACAGGGTGCGCGACCCGCAGCGCACGACGTAGCCCACGCCCATCACGTCGATGAGCGCGTCCTCTTCGCCGACCTCGGCCACGGCGCCGCGCAGTCGGCCGATCATGTGCGAATCACGTTCGGCATGTGTTCCGAACAGGTACCGCAGGGCGGACGGGCGGGGAACAAGGCAGCGAGGATGGCCGGCCGTTATGCCGAGGCGGAACCTGCAGCCTCGGTCGCGTCGGGTCCGGCTCTGTGCAGGTGCAGCATTCTGGAAGGGGCATCGGAGGTTGAGCTGTGCAATAAATCCCCCTGCAGGGGAACTTTCTACCTTTCCCCCCGGTTGGGGGGTTGCCGCGCCTGGCTCGTGCGGCCGCAACGCCATGTGGCTTGTGGGCTCCTGGGAAAGACAGATGCACCTGAAACCCTTTTACGCCCTGTTGGGCGCGGCGGCGATCGCGATGGCCGCCACCTCTGCCGACGCTGCGGTCACGTTCGTCGGCTATCAGACCGCACCGAACCCCGACGAAGTCCTGGTCACCTCGTTCGAAGGCGGCCCGACGCTGGCGGATGTGGCCTTCGGGCTCGGCGGCTATTCGCTGTCCGGCACGGGCGTGTTGTTCACCGGCTCCACGGCCAACGTGAGCGCCGCGCCGGCTTTCTCGGCCGTGACCAAGGATACGACCCAATACCTGAGCGTCCAGCAGGGCCAGAACGTCACGCTGGACACGCCGCTGCTGAGCGCGATCAGCTTCTACGTGGGCTCACTCGACGCCTGGAACAGTTTCACGTTCACGCTGGCCAATGGCGCGACGGAGGTCGTCACGGGCATGATCCTCGCCGACCTGCCCGGCATGGACGCGAACGGCAACCAGACGGGGTTCACCACCAATGGTCGCCTGACGTTCAACTTCGATAGCGACATCACCGGCGTGACGTTCGCCTCCGCCGGAGACTCGCTGGAGATCAGTGACATCGGCGCGGTTCTGGGTGTGGTTCCGGAACCGGCCAGCTGGGCGATGATGATCGTGGGCTTCGCCGGCGTCGGCGCCCTGATGCGTCGTCGCCGCGAAATGGTCCTCGCCTAGACCATCGTCCGAAGTTGCGAGAGGCGCCGGGCCGAAGGGTCCGGCGCCTTCTTCGTGTCTGCGGTCAGGCCACACGCCGCGCCGTCCGCGCATGGGCGTGGGCGATGGCCACCGCCAGCGCGTCCGCCGCATCGGCCGAGGTCTTGCCCGCCGTGGGCAGCAGGCGTGCGATCATCCAGCCCACCTGCGCCTTGTCGGCCCCCCCGGTGCCCACCACCGCCTTCTTGACGACGGTGGCCGCATACTCCGCCACGGGCAGGCCCGCCCGGGCCGGGACGATCATCGCCATGGCCCGCGCGTGACCCAGCTTCAGCGCCGACTGGGCGTTGCTGTTCATGAATGTCTCTTCGACAGCCGCCTCGTCCGGTGCGTGGGCGGCAATCACCGCCTCGATCTCGGAAAACAGCCACAGCAGACGCTCTGCGAACGGCAGCGTGTCCTTCGGCGCGATGACTCCGTGCGCCACATGGCTGAGCCGCGCCCCCTCGCACGCGATCACGCCCCAGCCGGTGCGGCGCAGGCCGGGGTCGAGGCCGAGGATGCGGACGG
>DASVNS010000196.1:0-6760 GCA_036383735.1 Phenylobacterium sp.
GGCGGACTAGGAGAACACCCATGACCCGTCTCAACCTTCAAGCCACCCAAGCCGGGCGCAAGCCGACCCACCGGCTCTACCGCGTCGTCGGCGAGGGCAAGACGGCCATCTGGACTCCCATCGGGGCGGCCTGGCCGAACAAGGATGGTCTGGGTTTCAGCCTCCAGTGCGATGCGGTGCCGCTGCAAGGGCGCCTCGTCTTGCGGGCTATCACTGGGCGGACGGACGCCGAGCGCGACGAGGCCGCTTGAGGCCGATAGTCGGCGGCCGCCCTGGCGGCCGCTGGCGACGCGGCGTATGGCTTCCCCAACCCTTCGACACTACAAGCGGCCTTTGGAAGGACGTGGCGGATTGGAGGACAGCACGATGAGGACCGTAACGCTCGGCGTCTCTTCAATCGAGGCAGGGCGAAATGACTATCCGCGAGATCGCGCGGCGCGTTGACCGCGACGCGAAGGCCGTGCATGGGGACGTGCAGGCGCTACTGGTTGGGGGTGTGCTTGATCGCGCCGACAGCGGGCGCGTGATCTTCCCCTACGATGCGGTGCATGTGGATTTCACCTTGAGCAAGGCGACCTGATGAGCAGCGAACCGACGAAGGCGCTTCACAGATCATTCACAGATTTTTTTCGACCTGAAAACCGAAGCACAATCAGCATCTTACAAGCCTTCCAGTTCTCGAAGCGCTAGACCTACGCGCGAGCATTCGCGTTCGCGGAGGGGCGCTTCGGGCAACCGGAGCGCCCTTTTCTTTTTGACCTCCTCTCCCCCGAGCGTAGCGAGAGAGGGAGAGGGCGGGGAGAGGGCGGCTCGGCGCTGGGGTCTACATGATCGGTGGACCCGAGAGCGTGACCTGAAAACCGGGAGCGGCGGCTTTGCTTCCTGCGCCGCCCTCTCCCTACCCTCTCCCTCTCCGCTTCGCGGGGGGAGAGGAGGTGACATGAAACGGGGATCGTCCATGACCCACACGGTTTTCATCGATGGCGAAGCCGGCACCACCGGGCTTCAGATCCGGGATCGACTGGCGAAGCGTCCCGACCTCGAGGTGCTGTCGATCGATCCGGCCCGGCGCAAGGACGCGGACGCCCGCGCCGAGCTGCTGAACGCCGCCGACGCGGTCGTGCTGTGCCTACCCGACGACGCCTCGCGCGAAGCAGTCGGCATGATCAGCTCGAACCGGGTGAAGGTGATCGACGCCTCGACGGCGTTCCGGGTGGCGCCCGGCTGGACCTATGGCTTCGCCGAGATGTCGGTGACCCAGCGCGACGAAATCCGCGGTTCGACGCGGGTGTCGAACCCCGGCTGCTATCCCACCGGCTTCATCGGCCTGGTGCGGCCGTTGGTGGCGGCCGGGCTGATCCCGCCCGACTTCCCGCTGACCGTGAACGCCATTTCCGGCTACTCCGGCGGTGGCAAGGGGCTGATCGCCGAGTTCGAGGCGCAGGCGGCGCCTGCAGGGACGAACGACGCGTTCCGGCCCTACGGTCTGACCCTGGCGCACAAGCATCTGGCGGAAATGCAAATGCATGCCGGCCTTGGCCATCCGCCGGTGTTCGCACCGTCCGTCGGGCGGTTTGCCCAGGGGATGCTGGTCGAGGTTCCGCTGCAGCTGTGGGCGTTGCCGGGCAGGCCATCGCCGGCCGACCTGCATGTGGCGCTGCAAGCGGCCTATGCCGGCGAGGCCTTCGTCGAGGTGGCGAGCGGAGCCGAATGCGCCGAGTTGCAGAAGGCGCGCGCCGGCGCCGGCGGCTATGTCCAGGCGCTCGACCCGGAGGCGCTGAACGGCACCAACACCATGCGCCTGTTCGTGTTTGGCAGTCCCGACGGCGGGCAGGCGCGCCTGGTGGCGCTGCTGGACAACCTGGGGAAGGGCGCCTCGGGGGCGGCCGTGCAGAACCTCAACCTGATGCTGGGGCTGCCCGAGGACGCCGGCCTCTAAGCGAACGCAGCGGCTTGCATCCCGGCGCGGAGAGCGCACGTAATCGGGGTCATGATCACGCCTCGCACCCTCGACCGTCGCAGTTTCCTCGCCGCCGCCTCGGCGGCAGCAGCGGTGAGCGTTCCGGTGTCGACCCTGGCGGCCGCCCGCGACGCCTACGCCAGCTCGCCCTACCGCAGGATCACCGACGCCGAATGGCGCAAGCGCCTGCCGCAAGCCAGCTATGCGGTCCTGCGCCACGCCGCGACCGAGCGGCCGGGAACCAGCCCGCTGCTCAAGGAGAAGCGCAAGGGAACCTTCGCGTGCCTGGGTTGCAGCCTGCCGCTGTTCAGCTCGGCCGCCAAGTTCGAGAGCGGCACCGGCTGGCCCAGTTTCTACCAGGCGCTGGCGGGCGCGCTGGGCACGGAGACCGACTACAAGATCGGCCTGGCGCGGACCGCGTACTACTGCGCCCGTTGCCTGGGCCACCAGGGTCATGTCTTCGACGACGGCCCGCGCCCCACCGGGCTGCGCTACTGCAACAATGGCGTGGCCCTGACGTTCGTGCCTGCCGAGCGAACCTAGCTTGCGCCTCCGATTTCAAGAGTATCTAGTGGCTCTCAAATTCATACCTGCTTTGCCGGGCCCCAGCGTCGTCGGCGAACGTAGTTGGCGGGCCGCCGAATTCGCGGGCCGCCAGTGAACTCCGATCAGACAGAAGACCGAGTCATAGCCATGAGCCACGTGGGCAACGCCGCCGGATCACCGTCCGGCATCCTGGTCGAGGCAGAGGACTTCGACGACTACGGTGGCTGGTCGTTGGACTCCCAGTTTGAGTCCCAGATGGGCTCGCCCTACCTGCTGGCGCACGGTCTCGGCCGCCCTGTCGCAGACGCGACCACCACCATCTCCGTCGCTGAGGCCGGCGAGTACGACGTGTGGGTGCGGGCCAAGGATTGGGTGCCGGCGCACCATCCGGGGCGGTTCACCCTGTCGATCGATGGCGCGGTCCTGGCGACCGAGTTCGGCGCCAATGGCCAGGACTGGTCCTGGCAGGCGGCCGGCAAGGTCGCGCTGCCGAAGGGCGAGGTGGGACTGGCGCTGCACGACCTGACCGGCTTCGCGGGCCGCTGCGACGCCATTTTCTTCAGCGCGGACGGCCGCGAGCCGCCGAACGCCGTGGACGAGGCGAGCCGCGCCTGGCGACGGGCGCTGCGCGGACTGCCCGACCGGCCGGTGGACGCCGGAGAGTTCGACGTCGTGGTGGTCGGCGGCGGGGTCTCCGGCTGCGCGGCCGCGCTGACCGCGGCCAGGCTGGGCCAGCGGGTGGCCCTGATCCACGACCGGCCGGTGCTCGGCGGCAACGCCAGCAAAGAGATCGGCCTGATGCCGCGAGGCGCCCAGGGCGTCCTGCTGCAGGAGCTGTCGGCGCGCACGCCGGACGGCGACCTGGTCGCGTTCTCGCTGCTGCAGAAGGAGCCGACCGCCGCCGTGTTCCTGGAACACAGGATCGTCGGCGCGGTCCGGGAGGCCGACAGGATCGTCTCGGTCGACGCGGTGCAGGCGCGTGGCGGGCACGAGCGGCGCTTCCGCGGACGCATGTTCATCGACACCACCGGTGTTGCGATGCTGGGCGTGCTGGCGGGCGCCGAGACCCTGTTCGGCCGCGAGGCGCGGGCGGAGTTCGACGAGGCCTACGCGCCCGAGGTCGCCGACGAAATGCACCACGGCAACACGCTCTTCTTCCGCACCCGCATGGCGGACCACCCGGTTCCGTTCCCGGAGGCGCCATGGGCGACCGAGGTGTCGAAGGACTACGCCAACCTCAGCGGCCAGCTGATCCGGCCCGGCCTGGAGAACGGCCACGGCCCAAAGGTGGGCGACAATCCCGCCACGCCGGAATTCAAGTTCAAGCCCACCAGCAGCACCTTTCCGGCGACGCACTTCTGGGAATACGGCCAGTGGCTGGATCCCTACACGTCCGGGGAGCTAGTCCGCGACTACCTGATGCGGGCGCTCTACGGCACCTTCTCCAACGTCAAGAAGCTGGAGCCGGAGGCCTATGCCAACCTTGAGTTCGAATGGATGGCGTTCGTCGCCGCCCAGGGCGAGTTCCGCCGCTACAAGGGCGACTACGTCCTGACCGAGAACGACATCCGCAACCACACGCGCTTCAACGACCTGCTGATCGCCAACGACGGCTCGTTCTGCATCCACTGCGCGTGGGCGCCCGGGGAGGGCAAGTACGACTTCCGCCTGAAGGACTGGATCTTCGACGGCCGGGACGAGTCGTCGTACGGCATCCCGTTCCGCTGCCTCTATTCGGCGAACATCGACAACCTGCTGATGGCGGGAAAGCATATCAGCGTCACCCATATCGCCGCCACGGCCGTCAAGTTGATGGGCAACGGGGCCCAGCATGGCGTCGCCACGGCGGCCGCGGCGTTCCTCTGCAACGAGCACGACACCACCCCGCGCGGCCTCTACGACGGCCGCCTCACCGAATTGCGGGCGCTGGTCGACAACCTCACCGGCTGCGACCACGACATGGGAAGCCAGCCTCCAACCCGGAAATTCGTGGCGGTCCCGGGATAGGGCTGCTCCGGGTTTCTAGAGCTTGTCGCCCTTCGCCTTCGGCGGGGGAGCCGGCGGGGCAGCCGGTTCACCCTGGCGCAGCGTGCCGGCGCCGCTGATGTCGGTTTCCAGCTGCGCCGGCCTGGTCAGCAGGCGGATATCGCCGGCGCCCGAAATCTCCAGATTCGCCCGCTCCGTCGGCGCGATCGTCGCCTGCGCGGCGCCCGAGATGTCGACGTTCGCTCCCCGGGTCTTCAGTGCGCCCAGGTCGACCTCGCCCTTGCCGGACATGTCGACATCCACATCGTCGGCCTCGCCGGTCGCCGTGACCTCGCCCAGGCCGGAGACGTCTAGGCGCAGGGTCTTCTGCCGATAGTTTTCGATCACCAGCGTATTGGCGCCGGAGATCCCGAAACCGCTGATGTTCGGTGCGCGCACCACGATGCTGAGCTTGGGCCGCCAGTGGGGCCGGTGGCGTTCGTAGCGGATGCTGTCGCCCTGGACGGAGACCTGGTCCACGGCGCGCTTCGGGCCGGTGACGGTCACCGTGCCGGGGCCGTCCGCCTGGACGTAGCGGACGTCTGCGGGCAGATCGAGGTCGAGGTGGTCGGCCCCGCTCCAGGCCAGGGTCCGGCTGGTCTGCGGCCCGGCGTCGTGGCCCCAGGCGGCGGGACCTCGATGCTCGTCCGAATCGAAGCGCCAGCCGGCGTGATGGTCCCAGTCGCCCCAGTCGCCGGAGAATGTGTGCCAGCCGCCGCGGGCGATGGCCTCCGGCCCGCCGATGGCCACGGCCGCTGAAAGGGCTCCCACCGAGAGTACGAACCCCGCGGCGGCGATCATGAAGAGAACGCGGATCATGATTGGCTCCTCAGGCGTGGGGTTCGAGGGCCGGCTTCAGCAGCCGGTAGTGCAGGCGGCCGTACCAGACGAGCGCGTTCATCAGGCCGATCGAGACGATAGTCAGCAGGGCGCCGCCGGACACCGAGCCCGCCATGATGCCGATGCCGCCGAGGATCGCGGTGATGGGGCCGCCGGGCGGATCGGTGAACGGACCCGCGGCGAAGACGAAGGCGCCGGCGAAGAAGCAGACGATCACCGCAACGACCAGGCCGACGATCGCGCTGGCGATGCCCATGAGGATCGGCAGCAGCACCAGGATGTCGATGGCCCCCAAACCCAGCACCGCGAAGACCGCGGCGGCGGCGGACGAGGGACTGCGTTCCTCGCGCCAGCGGCTCAGGCTGCTCTCGGCGCGGATCTCGCGGGCCAGGCGGTCGGGATCGCCCAGGGCGGCGGCCACCTCGGCCTCTGTGCGCCCGGCGGCTTCGCCTTCGGCGAAGTGGGCCTCATAGTCTGCGACGATATCGGCCACGGCTTGCGGGGAAAGGCCGCGCAGGCCCTCCCGCAGCCGGGCCATGAAAGCCTGGCGTGTCATTGCGCCCCTCCGAGGATGGTATCCACAGCGCCGGAAAACGACTTCCACGCGGCGGCTTGCGAGCTGAAGCTGCTCCGTCCGGCCTCGCTCAGCCGGTAATATTTGCGGGGAGGGCCGGCGGAGCTTTCGACCAGATAGGTCTCGACCAGGCCGTCCGACTGGAGGCGCCGCATGAGCGGATAGATCGTGCCTTCGCCCATGCCGATGGCGTCGGCCAATCGGCTGGCGATCTCGTAGGCGTAGCTGTCATGCTGATGGAGCAGGGCCAGAACGCAGAGTTCAAGCGCCCCCTTCTTCAGCTGGATTTCGATGGCTTCCGGCACCGGATCGCGCCTCCTTGCTGCCCCATGAGGTACGGCAAGGTACTGGTCGATGCAAGGTAGCTTGCATTAAACATTAGTAAGCTTCTCTCCCGAGGCGGGAAAGGCGGGGACGCCTAGCTTTTCACCTTCACATACTCGCCTGGCGCGTCGCCGAGCGGCTTCAGCGGACCCTTGGCCGGATCGCGGGCGGGGATTTTGCCACCCGACTTCGCCTGCAGCCAGCCGAGCCAATGCGGCCACCAGGATCCCGGCGCCTCGACCGCGCCAGCCTGCCACTCGGCCAGCGAGGCTGGAAGCTGATCGTTGGTCCAGTGCTGGTACTTGTTCGCCGCCGGCGCGTTGATCACGCCCGCGATGTGGCCCGAACCCGCCATGGTGAAGGTGGCCGGGCCGCCGAACAGCTTGGCGCCCCGATAGACCGAACGCGCCGGAGAAATGTGGTCCTCCTTGGAGGACTGGATGTAGACCGGCACTTTCACCGTGCCGAGATCGATCCGCACGCCGTCCAGC